>DOEZ01000174.1 GCA_003532715.1 Planctomycetaceae bacterium | reverse complement strand
CCAAATGCATGAACGCGCGAATGGCCTTCTCGGGCGTCGTGTAGGTCGGAATGCCCGAGTCGTTCAACAGTTGAACGCCGTCGCTCACCATGAGACCGCCCATCCAGGCCGCCAGCACGGGCTTGCGAATTTTTCTGGTGACCTGCGCCACTGCCTCGGCCGTCGCGGTTGCGTCGGTCATTGCCTGTGGAGTCAGGATGACCAGCAGGGCGTCGACGCCCTTGTCCTTGGCGATGATCTCAAGGGCCTTGGCGAACCGTTCGGGAGGCGCGTCGCCCAACACGTCGATCGGGTTGCCGTGCGACCAGAAGGGGGGCAAAACGGCATTAAGCTGCTCGATCGTCTCCGGCGCCAGATCGGCCAAATGCCCGTCGCGCGCGATCAGCGCGTCGGTGGTCATGACGCCCGGGCCGCCGGCGTTGGTAATAATCCCCAGCCGGTCTCCTTTTGGGGGCCGTTGCGAGGCGAGCAACTCGGCACAGTCGAACATGTCGTCGACTTCGAAGATGCGTTCGATGCCGGCACGCTTGAACGCGGCCTCGTAGACGGCGTCAACACCCGCCATGGCCCCCGTATGCGAGGCGGCCGCCTGGGCCGATTCGGCGAAACGCCCCGACTTGAAGGCGACGATGGGCTTTGTCCGCGCGAAGGCTCGCGAAGCAGACATGAACTCGCGGGCCTCGCTGATCGACTCGATGTACAAGATGATCGACTGCGTGTCGGTCTGGCTGCCGAAGTAGTCGATCAGATCGCCCATGCTTACGTCGAGCATGTTGCCGACCGATATGAAGTAGGAAAAACCGATTCCCTCTTCCATTGCCCAGTCGAGAACCGAGGTGCAGAGCGCGCCTGATTGGGAAATGAAGCCGATATGGCCCTCGGCCGGAGAGGACGCGGCAAAACTTGCATTGAGATGGATGCCCGGCACAATGAGCCCCAGGCAATTGGGACCAATGATCCGCATCCCGTCGAATTTGTTCTTCTCTTCCAGAACCGCATTTTCCAACGCGCGGCCTTCGGGACCAATCTCGCGGAATCCGGCCGAGATGATGACCATGCCGCGGGTTCCCGCTTCGCCACAGCAGCGGACGATGCCTGGCACCGTCTGGGCGGGCGTGCAGACGATGGCCAAGTCGGGTGGGTGGGGAAGGCTCTCGACGTCCTTGAACGCTTGAATCCCCTGAACCGACTCGCGCTTGGGATTCACGGGATAGACTACTCCGCGAAATCCGGACCCGATCAGGTTCTTCAGTACCGTATAGCCGACGCTCAAGGGGGTGTCGCTCGCTCCGATGACGGCAACTCGCTACGGGGCGAAGATTTTGTCCAAATTCTTGATGCTCACGGGGAACTCCTGGGGAAGACAGCGAGAGCCGCTGCCGGTCGGTGTGGGCAAAGCTCAACGGTGAAACTAGCTATTATACGTTTTCGGCCCGGTTCGCGTAAGTATGGAGAAATAGGGAGCAGGTCCCGATTACGCGGATTTTGTCGTTTCAGTCGTCCCTGACGCGTGAAGGATGCCGAGGCAACCCGGTCGGAAGGTCTGAATGGGACCCAGTCCTTCGCCCGAGAGCGTTTTGGAGCGGCTCGGCGGCCTTGTCAGGCCCAGCGGTCCCTGGTATTGACAACCGTCGCGCCAAATGGGCATACTACACCCCATCGTAGGCGGGTTAGGACACGCTTCTGTCTGTCACAAAGGAGACTGGCTATGTCAAATATGAGCGAGGAGACGCCCTTTTCCGAAACACCCAAAACCGACCCGACTGCAGGAATTCCGTCCAAGGACGAACGCAATCTGGCCATGATCTGCCACCTGTTGGGGCTGGTTGGGTTCGTCGGACCTCTCGTCATCTGGCTGATCAAAAAGGATGAGTCCACGGTGGTTGACGACCAGGGTAAGGAATCGCTGAATTTCCAACTCACCATTCTCCTTGCGTCGCTCGTATCGGGTGTGTTGGCCTGTTTCATCATCGGGTTTTTTCTGGCGATTGCCGTGGCGATCTATGACATCGTTTACATCATCATTGCCGCCATGAAGGCCAACGAGGGTGAACTGTACCGATACCCAATATGCTTACGTCTGATCAAATAGTTTCTGTTGCCGCAGGCGGAACAACAGGTAGATGGGGCGATTGCAGCGAGCCTTATTGGAAAAGCATGAATTCTACGAAGACACTCGCTGCAATCGTCCCACCCTACAGCTCCTTCGCTACCCGTATCACGACCATCGCCGATCATTGAGTGGACGGTCAAACAAATGCCCGAGGATCCTGATCTCCGATTGGTCGAGGCGGCTCGGTCGGGCGATTATCCGGCGTTCGAGTCGTTGGTCAAGAAGTATGAGTCTCGCGTCCATCGGTTGGCGATGCGAATCGTTCGCCAACGGCAAGACGCCGAGGAAGTCGTCCAACAGACGTTCTTGAGCGTTTTGGAACACCTGGGCGAGTTTCGACGCGAATCGGTCTTTGCGACTTGGCTGTTGCGGATCGCGACGAACCATGGCCTTGCGATGCTGCGTCGGCGTGCTTCGCGGCCGACCGTGTCGATGGGCGATTCGTCGAACGACGAGGACGGCCCCTCGCGACCGGAGTTCATCGCCGAGTGGCGACAGCCGCCCGAGGAGATCGCCCAGCAACGCGAAACGCGACAACTGCTCACCCAGGTGCTCGACGAGTTGGACCTGAAGTACTCGCTCGTCTTCGTGCTTCGCGATCTGGAGGGCTTTTCGATCCAGGAGACCGCCGAGACGCTCCACATCAGCGAGGACAACGTCAAGGTACGTCTATTGCGAGCGAGGCTCATGCTCCGCGAACGGCTCGCGCAGGTCTTCGGAGTCGGGGAAGCCGCCGAGGGCGAACCGCGAAACAAGAACGTCTGATTCTTCCCGACTCACTCCGGCCGCAGGGCCCGTCGAACCAGATCGCGGTCGAAGTAGTTGATCGACATGCCGGCATCGACGACAATCGTTTGGGCGTTGATTCCGGCCGATCGAGGGCTGAGTAGAAAAGCGGCGACGTCGGCCGCCTCGTTGGTTTGCACCGCTTTCTTGCGTGGGATCGCTTCTTCGGCATAGAGGTACGCATCGACGTAGCCGGGAATGCCGGCCGAGGCCGACGTCTTCAGCAGTCCGGGGGCCACGGCGTTGAATCGTATCCGCGAGAAGCGACTGAACGACTTCGCGAGAAAGGCGAGCGACGAGTCGAGCGCCGCCTTGATCGGGGCCATGTAGCCGTAGCTCTCGCTGGCCATGCGCGTCGTAGAAATCGAAATGGTCACGACCGAGCCGTCGGGGGACAACAAGTCCTTCATCGCATTGCTCAGGGCGATCAACGAATAGCACGAGACGTCGACTGCTTCGAGAAACTGCCGGCGGCCCGTCTCGTGGAACGGCTTGATCCCGTCGGAATAGTCGGCGAAGGCGATCGAGTGGACCATGCCGGCGAACCGATGCCCGGCGTCGAGCATTTCTTGTCGCAGCCGGGCGATCCGGCCGTCGTCGCGGACGTCGCACGCGTGGACCTCGGCGTCACCCAGAAGTCTCGCCGTCGCCGCCTTGATGTCGTCGGACTGGACGACGTAGACGCACTTAGCCCCCTCGCGGGCCAACGCTTCGCCAATCGCGAAAGCGACGCTCTTGCGGTTGGCGACGCCGAAGATCAGCACTGACTTGTCTTCGAGTTGAAGGAAACCCATTGTCTCGTCACCCTCCAGGGATCAGGTCCACTGCTTCGGCTCGGTGGCCGTGCAGGCGAACTCGAAGCGAACAGCCGTCTTTCCGTCGACGGTCGATTTGGCTTTCATGAAAAACGCGCCGGAGAGTCGTTCGACCAGTTCAACTTCCATCCGGATTGTCTCACCCGGCCGAACCATCCGTTTGAAACGCACGTCGTTTATTCGTGTCGCAACAGGGACCTTGCCCGGCGCTTCCTGGGCCAGACATCCCGAAAGCAAGATCGCGCCGGCCTGCATGGCCGCCTCGCAGAGCAACACGCCGGGCACCAGCGGATAGCCGGGATAATGGCCCGCGAAGAAGTCTTCCTTGCCCGAGAACGTCTTTGTGCAGACGATCTTCGAGTCGGTTCGCTCGACGATTTGGTCGACCAATAGAAACGGATCGCGATGGGGAATGGCCGCCAGGATTTCATCTCGGTTCATGGTGTGTCTCGACTTACGGCTGCGACCGCTCGGTAGTGTCGGGTTGGGGCCAAGCCTTGCGACTCATTCCTGCAAGGATGGGCAAGCCATCCATGCACCGGGGGTCATTTCACTTCTTCATCAAGAATGCGTCCACGTCGTTGGCGACGATCACGCCATAGTTGACCGCGCCAAGCCAACCCGACATGATAATCGCCACGCTGCCGGCATGATACATGCCGGCAATCCGCTCGGGCAAGCCGCGACTCACGGCCAGACCCTCGAATTTCGTGCCAAAGCTCGCGCCGGCCCAATGTTTCGTGTACCGCTCGAACGTCAACGGCGTGCCCACCTCGACATGGTCGACCTTGTCGCGGATGCCGGGCACATATTTCTCGATCGCCTCGAGCGTCGTTTCGGCCAAATCGGCCTTGCGCCGATCGTACTCTTCTCTCGGCAGACCGGCCCAGTCGGCGTAATTCGCGTTCGTACTGGCCACGATCAGGTAGCGGCCCAACTCCGGCCGGGTCCTCGGATAGTAGAACGAATAGGTCCGGCTCGTGACGTTTCGGCTCAGCAGCATATCGGTCTGGAAGACGGGGGCCGTCGAGCTGAACAGCAGATCGCCGCAACTCTCGTCGAACGTCTCGTCCGGCTTCAGGGCCATGTAGACCTGGGTGCTCGAGTTGTTCAGGCGAACCGCCTCGGTCTGTTCGACGAAATCCGGGTCAAAGTGCTCGCTCCCGATCAGTTGGAGCACGGTTACTTTCAGATTGGCGTTCGAGAGGACGGCCCGAGTCTTGATCGGCTGACCATTGACCGTGACCCCGACGACTTGCCGGCCCTCGACGTGAATCTTCTCAACAT
>DOEZ01000119.1 GCA_003532715.1 Planctomycetaceae bacterium | reverse complement strand
CACGGGGTGGGTACGGCGGTCGCTTGCTTGGGTGCGGCCTTCTGGCTGAGCCTCGTGTTCGACTGGTTCTTCGAACCGCCGGTTGTGGTCCGAGTGATGGGGCTGTTGACGGCAGCAGCCGTGTTGGCGGGGGTTGTCTTCTTCAAGCTGGTTCGGCCGCTGCGCGTGCCGTTGACCGACGCCAATATGGCGATGTTTCTGGAACGGCGATTCCCCGAGTTGGATGATACGCTCTTGACGGCCGTCTCGCTGGGTGGAGTCGGCGGGCAAGACGGGTCGACGAGCGTCTTGGTGCCGGAGCGCGCGCCGAGCGGGCCGACGTCGGTTGTCGGGCTGTATGGCGAGATGTTCGGGCGAACGGTTCGCGAGGCCAGCGGACGGATTCGAGGCGTTCGACCAGGTGCCGTGTTCAACCCGGTGCCGCTGCGCCGTGTCGGGGCGGCGGCCGTTGCATTGATGCTGTCGCTGGCGGCATTCGGTCTGGCGACGCCGGGAAGTTTTGGAACTTGGGCACGGCGGGCGATCTTGCTTTCCGACGAGTTGTGGCCGCGCCGGGCCCGGCTGGAGGTGGAAGGTTTCGAGCAGGGTTTTCGCAAGGTGGCCCGGGGTGGCGATTTGGAAGTGTCGGCGAGGGCCTATCTCGACATGCCGTTGGTTCCCAAGACGGTCGAGGTTCGTTATCGGACGGAAAGCGGCACCTCGGGCCGCGCGACAATGAATCGCGAGGGAATCGCCGAGCCGCCGCGAGACTCGTTCCAGCGTTATGCGTACACGTTTCAGGGTGTTCTTTCGTCGATCGATTTCGAGTTGGTCGGCGGGGACGCGCGCGTGAAGGGGCTGCGCATTGAAGTCGTCGATACTCCCAAGATCGACCGGATTTCGCTCATTTGCGAATATCCGGCCTACATGGGCCGAACTACCCGCACGGTGCCCGTGATTGGCCCGATGCGGATTCCACGGGGAACGCGGCTACGGATCGAAGCAGAGACGAACAAGCCGCTTACCCGAGTCCGTGTCGATCGAGCCGGCGACGAGTCGTTCGCCGAACCCATCCTGATCGAGGGAGACTCGCTGGCGAGCGACCGGCTAGGTTTCGTCCACGAGGCCGGAGTTCTCCAGCGAGACGAAACGCTATTGTTTACGTTGCACGACGTCGACGACATTGAAAGCTCGGAGCCGACCCGGCTGGCGTTGACTGCCCTGCCCGATCAACCGCCCGAAATGTCGGTCTCGCTGCACGGCATTGGCACGGCGATCACCCCGCAAGCGCAGATTCCGGTCGGCGGCACGGTCCGCGACGATTACGGCATCGCTCAGATATGGTTCGATTTTTCGGTGGACGAATCTGCGCCGGCGCGGAAGGACATCGCCGCGCCCGGAGGCAATGCGACCGAACTGCCCGTCGAAGGCGTGCTGGAGGTGGAACCGCTTCGCGTGAGCCCTGGCGGGAAGCTGCAAGTGGCCGTTCAGGCGTCGGATCGTTGCGACTTAGAGACGCAGTCGCGAGTCGGTTCGAGTCAGCGTTGGCTATTAGAGGTGGTCACGCCCGAGCAACTGAGGACGCGATTGCAGGCGCGCGAGTTGACGTTGCGTCATCGGTTTGAGCGGATCATTCAGGAAGTGTCGGAAACGCGCGATTCGCTGGCGCGTATTCCCTTCGGTGGTGGGGATTCGTCGAGCGACGAGACGGGCGCGGCCCCCGTGGCGACCGAAGGTGGGGCGGCCGACAAGGAACCGGGCGAGAACGCGGCCGACTGGACTGGGCGCGAACCGGGCGAGACCGGTCGGACGGCCGCGCGGACGCCCGACGAGGACAAGCAGCGCGAGCTGGCCGTTCGCTCGCTACGATGCGAACGAGCGATTCAGAACAGTCGAAAGAACGGCGTCGAGACGCAAGGCACGGCGGAGGCGTTCAACGACATTCGACTGCAACTGATCAACAACGCCATTGACGCCGAGGAGTGGAAAGCCCGGTTGAAGTCGGGCATCAGCGATCCCCTGTCCGAGATCGCCGGCACGATGTTCCCCGAATTGGAGAATCGGCTGCTGTCGCTCCGCGAATCGCTGGCGGATGTCCAGCTCGGCCCGGAGCGGCTCGACGCTGCAAAACGCCAAGTGGACGCCATTTTAGTCGAGATGAATCGGGTGCTAGGCCGTATGATGGAATTAGAGGACTTCAACCAGGCCATCGTCCTGCTTGAAGAGATTATCAAAATGCAGAAGAAGCTTGAAGAACAGGCCCAGCAGCGTCACCGGGCGGCACTCCGAGACCTGCTGGAGGAGTAAGGATGCCAGGGTTGGATTGTTCACCCCTGAGACGTAGGGCAACGCGGGCGCGGATGGTTAGTTTGTACAATCGGTCGGGAAAGTAACTCCCCTTGCCACCAGTATGGGGGCAGCCGGCGGAGGCGTGGATAAAAACGGTATTCTTTGTTATGAACAATGGTATGAGTCGAACCCTGGTCCTAGCCTTGCTTATCGTCGTCGCGGTGATTCCGTCGCGGCTGACCGCGCAGGCACCCGGCGATGCACCGGCCGTCGAGCAGTCCGCGCCCGAGGACGGCTCGAANNCCGCGCCGTGTCGGCCGAGGAGCGGCTTTCGATCGAGCAGCAGCGGATCGCCGACAAGTACAAGCATCTCGAAGAAGTCCTGCTGCGGATGGCCGAACTGACGGCCGACACCGACCCGCGGCGCGCCGAAGTGCTGCGTCGGGCGGTTGCCGAGAGCAAGAGCCGAATGGTCGGGGTGCAGTTCGAGCAAATGGTCAACCTGCTCGCGACGGGCCGGCTCTCGCGGGCGTTGGACAATCAAAAAGACCTAGACCGCGACTTGGCGGTGCTGCTCGAATTGTTGTTGAGCGAAAACCGCGACAAGCAAGTCGCGTCGGAAAAGGCGAAGATCCGCGACTACATCAAACGAGTCGGCCAGATCATCCGTCAGCAGAAGAGCATTCAAGGGCGCACGGCCGGCGGGGCCGATCCGAAGAATCTCTCCGGTGAGCAAGAGTCGTTGGCCAAGAAGACGGGCGATCTGGCCAAGGACGTGAAGAGTCACGAAGACGCGGCACGGGGTGGAGCCTCGGGCGGCAACGAAAACCCAGACAAGCCCGGCGGCGACGAGAAGTCCGACGAAGGCAAGTCGCTGGACGACTCGAAGAAGGACCAGGAGGTTCCGGAGGCAAAGCCGGCCGAGAAGGACGGCTCGTCCGACGCGACTCCCTCGGGCGATGCGAAGCCGGCCGAGACGCCGTCGGAGGGGGCCGAAGGAGGCAATCCGGCCGAAGGCGCTCCGTCGAGTCCGGCGGGCGAGTCGCAACCGACTCCGACGGGCGAGTCCTCGCCGTCGTCTCCCGCGCCGCCGAGCCGGGTGCAGAAGAGTATCGAAGCGGCCGAGAAGCGGATGCGCGAGGCCCGCGAGAAACTCGAAAAGGCTCAGCGCGACGGCGCGTTGGAGGACCAGGAAGAGGCGATCCGCGAATTGGAGCAGGCCAAGGCCGAGTTGGAGGAGATTCTCCGCCAGCTTCGCGAGGAAGAAATCGAGCGGATGCTGACGCTGCTCGAAGCGCGGTTCAAGAAGATGCTCGACCTGCAGCGGGCCGTGTACAAGGATACGAAACGGCTCGACGGCGTGCCCGGCGAACAGCGAGGGCACGACCATGAGATCGAGGCGAGCCGTCTGAGTCGGCGACAGTCGCAGATCGTGCTCGAAGCCGACAAGGCGCTGTTGCTGCTGCGCGAGGACGGCACCTCGGTGGCGTTTCCCGAGGCCCTGTCGCAGACGCGAGACGACATGCGGCAGGTCATGGTGCGTCTGGCCCGTGCCGAAGTCGGCTCGATTACGCAGTCGATTGAGGAAGACGTTATTACCGCGCTCGAGGAAATGCTGGCCGCGTTAGAGAAAGCCTTGGAGGACCAGGAGGCTCGCCGCGGCCGGCCGACGCAGTCGCAAGGCGCCCCAGGCGATCCGGCCTTGGTCGATACCTTGTCCGAGCTGCGGATGATTCGCGCGTTGCAGATGCGGGTGAACCAGCGGACGGTGCGGTATGCGAAACTGGTCGACGGCGAGCAGGCCGAGCAACCCGACCTGATCGAGGCGCTTCGGCGACTGGCCAAGTATCAGTCGCGGATTCACGAGATCACTCGTGATTTGGAGTCGGGGAAGAATCAATGAACGACGAACGATTGAACAAAACGTTTGCCGAGAGACTTAAGTGGCTCTTGTCTCCGTTCCTGTGTGCGATCGCGACCGCATGGTTCATGGCTGATGCGGCACTGGGAGCCGGTGTCGACGCGCCGGCGGGCGCGGCGCGAGGTGACACAACCTCGTGGACCGCTCCGACGACCGCCGAGGTTCGCGCGGAAGCCATGCACTGGCTTGAGACTCGTGGCGCCGATGAAGCGTCGCGACAGAGGGCCGAGCAGGTGTGGGCCGCCGTCTCGGAGCAGTCGCCCGCGGCCGATCGGTTCGACGCCTTGGTGAGGACGTTCGCTCTGGGCAACCCGCGGGCGGAGCAGCTTGTTCGGTTCTGCGAGGCGCCGCGTCGGGGGACGGAATTGCCCGAGATCACCTGGCTCGCCGAACCCGAGACGCCTCGGCTCGTGTCGGCCAATCTGCGACTGCTGGTTGGGCGGTGGCTTGTCCGAGAGTCGTTGTTCGACGAGACGCTCGACGTGTTGGCCGACGTTAAGCCCGACGACGTGGTCGATCCGGCCTCGCTCTTTTTCCAGCGCGCGGTCGCGCACCACTCGCTTTTGCATAAAGATGAGGGACTCGACGCGGTCGATCGGCTGCTAAAAGGGCGCACGCAGGCTCCGCGTCGCTACGTCGCGCTGGCGGGGCTCATGCGAGACGATCTCGAAGGTCTGGAGGAGGAAACGCTTGACCACATCGCGCGGCGGATGCGCGATATCGAGCGTCGGCTCGACCTGGGCCGGGCCGGCGAGAAGGTCCGACGGATCGAGGACGGCGTAATCGAATCGCTCGACAAAATGATCGAGGAACTCGAGAAGCAACAACAGGAGAGCGGGGGAGGCGTCGCCGACAACCTCCAGCCGATGAATCCGGCTCAAGACAGCATGCCGATGGGCGGCTTGGGCCAAGGTCAGGTGACGAGGAAGAAGGTCGGCGACAAGAGTGGTTGGGGAAATCTGCCGCCAAAACAACGGGAAGAGGCTCTCCAAGAAATCGGACGCCAGTTCCCGTCGCATTACCGCGACGTGATCGAACAGTACTTCCGGCGAATGGCGGGCGAGGAACCGACGAAGGAATAGATGTGACGTAACCGTTCACGGGTCGCCGAAGTCGTCTTTCGCTCCGCGAAAGGAACGCTACTTTCGCGGAGCGAAAGGCGACTATCGAGGCCGCGCTGCCGGCAACAACCCGTGAAGCGTTTCCCAATCTTAGCTTGGCGCGGCCCCTACGGCAAGTTCCGGCGAGGGGGTTCTTCCGATTTCCCCTTGACGACCCTTCGCGGAAGTCTATACTAATGTTCACTCATCGGCCGGGGTCGTTTCGGACCGTTCCGTCACGGCGGCCGAGCCGATCCAAGTTAAACGTTTCAGAACAGGAGCCCAATTATGCCGACCGTCGTTCATTTCGAGATTCCCGCCGACGACCTGGCCCGCGCCAAGAAGTTCTACCAGAATCTCTTTGACTGGAAGATGGAAGCATACGCGGGAGGAGACGGCGAGGACGAGTATCTTGTGGTTTCAACGACCGACGGCGAGGGGAAGGAGGGCATGGGGGGCGGCATGATGGCCCGGCATTCGCCGCAACAGACGACGATCAATTACATCGGCGTCCCCTCGCTCGACGAGTACGTGGCCAAGGTCGAGTCGCTCGGCGGGCGGATCATCATGGAAAAGACGCTCGTCCCCGGACACGGCCATTTCGTCCATTGCCTGGACACCGAGGGGAACGCCTTTGGACTGTGGCAATGTCTGCCGCGACAGGAGTAGCCCGGATATTTCACGAGCCGAACACCAACCCGAAGCGCAAGCGAGAGGTGCGCAACGACCTGTCTTCGTTGGCGATTAGGGTCGGAAGCGTCGCGTCTTTCGGGCAGTGGGAGGGGGCGTCGAGCCAGAGGCGAAAGCCTCCGGAACCGCGGCTGTCAGGTCGGTTGGGCCTGCGAGCACGATTCTTCGTCGCCGGCTTGTTCGGTCTGCTATGCTCATGCCGAGGTGGACGCTCGTGCCGCCTCGCTTCTTTTGGAACGCCATTTGGGGGAAACGGACCATGGGTATCGAGTTCACTTGTCCCTACTGCAATCGGACTATGAACGTGGCGTCGCAATACGCCGGGCAGACCGGCCCGTGCGGCCAGTGCGGCCAGGCGATCACGATTCCGGGCGGCGAGCCGAAAAGTCCGTTCGGCTCGACACCGGCGCAAGAAGACATCGGCGAAAACGCGGGCATTCGCCTGTTGTTGCCCGTCGGACGCTCACTCTGGGCGTTTGCGGCCGGTTATTTCGGCCTTTTTTCCGTGCTGTTCTTTCCCGCTCCGATCGCGTTGGTTCTGGGGATCATCGCGATCATCGATATCCGCCGCCATCCCAAGCGGCACGGCATGGGCCGCGCCATCTTCGGACTGGTCATGGGAGCCATTTTCAGCGTTTTGCGGGCGATCCTGCTGGTCGGCGCGATTTCGGGTTGATATCAGCCCGGGGCTTCCGCGAATCGAAAGAGGCATCGACGCCGCTTAGCACGTTTCCCACGCCGTGCCGTCGCGCCGGACGAGGCGATAGAGCGTGTCGCGTTCGGCGGGCATCCGGCCTGCCTCACGAATCAGGTGCCGCAACGCTTCGGCCGACAGGCATTGGGGCGTCGTCGAACCCGCCTCGTGGTGGATTCTTTCCTCGCGGACCGTGCCGTCCAGGTCGTCGGCTCCGTAAGCCAACGCCGTTTGCGCCGTTCCCAGCCCGAGCGAAATCCAATAGGCTTTCACATGGTCGAAATTGTCGAGCATCAACCGGCTGACGGCCACCGTGCGCAGGTCGTCGAGGCTGCTCGTGCGTCGCAGGTGGCCGAATTGCGTCGCCTCGGGGTGGAAGCTCAGCGGGACGAACGACAGAAATCCACCCGTCTCGTCCTGCAACGCGCGGAGCCGCAGCAAGTGACCGATCCGATGCATGGCGTTCTCGATGTGGCCGAAGAGCATCGTCGCCGTGCTTCGCAGTCCAAGCCCGTGGGCCGCGCGGTGAACGGCCAGCCATGCGTCGGCGTCGATCTTGCGCGGACATAGTTTGGCCCGAATTGCTGGATCGAAGATCTCGGCGCCTCCGCCGGGCAGGCTGCCCAGCCCGGCGTCGATCAGCCGCGCGAGCACCTCGCGAATCGACAACTCCGCCAGTTCGGCGAACCGGGCAATCTCGACGGCCGTCCACGCCTTCAGGTGCAGCCGGGGATGGGCCTCATGCACGAGGCGAACGATGCCCAAGTACCAGTCGAACGGTTTGCGCGGATGCAGCCCGCCGACGATGTGCAATTCGGTGCAGCCCGCCCGATCGGCCTCGGCCGCCTCGGCGAAGATCTGTTGGTCGTCCATCACGTAGGCATCTGGGTCGTCCTCGTCGCGGCTGTAGGCACAGAAGTTGCATCGGTAGATGCAGACGTTCGTGGGGTTCAGGTGGGCGTTCAGGTTGTAATAGGCCAGATTGCCGTTCTTCCGTTCGCGAATCGCGTTGGCCAACCGGCCGACTTCGTGAAGATCGACATCGGCGCGAAAGAGAAACTCGCCGTCGGACGCGTCGAGCCGCTCGCCCGCGTCGATCTTGTGGCGGATGGCGTCGAGCCGGGATGAAATGGAAGGTGTGTTCATGGGCCATGCGGATATCAACAGAAGCGAAATGCCAACGCCCCAACTTACTGTCTTTCGCCCATCTTGCCAACCGGTCGGTCGGCAGAAACCTGTCTTGACGCCCGCCGACCGGATTACTATCATCCGGCCCTCATCGCAAAAGCCAAGGATTTAGGAGCAAACGAAACGAATCTCGTGACCGCACTGGGGTCGCCGACGGCGTCCCGCGACGCGAGGTTCGACCGGTTGTTTCGTGTCGCATCGACCCGATCGCGGCGGATCCTGCTCATCGGCTGAAATTGTCGGAAGCGGAACGAACGTGCTCGCGGCACGACGATGCCGGCGAGTCGGACCGCTTCCAAGGAACACTCGGCGGGACGGGAACCTCCCTCTCCCGTCCCGCCGATTTTTTTGGCCGCCGTTCACAATGGTCTCACCTCAACCCGCTCTTTAGCACGTCGCTCATCGGCGTCAATTCGTCGAGACGGCCCGCGTCGAGACGGGCGATGAAGTCGTCGGCCGCGGTCTGCAACTCCTCGACCACGTCGGAACACCGATTGGCCACGTCGTTCACTTCCCATCGGTCGTCGGGCTTGACGTAGAGTTTGNNGCCTCTTCGCCCGGCGAGACCACCATCAGCCGGTCGCGAATCGCCTCGACCTCGTCGCGGACGATCGGCAACAGGCTTCGGTCGAACGCAGACGAATCGTCGCGGTCCAACGACCACCATTCCAACAGCGTCGGCCGCAAGTCGGCGGGCGTGACCAGCGACTGGCTCCGCGCGGCCGCGCCGAATCGGTCGGGCAGACGGACCAGCATCGGCACGTGGACCAACTCACCGTGGAGCACCTTGCCGCACTCCCCCACGCAGCGATGCTCGCCCAAGGGAAAACCGCGCGCCGAAAACAGGGCCAGCAGCGTCTCGTCGCCCAACCGGCCTTCGTCGAGCGACTCCAGAAGCGCGCCGAGACACACGTCCAACAGCGTCACCTGCCCGGCGTACGACTGCACGATCCCCAACAATGCGTCGGGGTCGAAGTCGTCCGGCAGAACCAGACTCGGAACTTCGGCCGACTCGGGAGGCGGAGGATCGCCCGGCTCGACGTAACGCTCACGAAACGCCCGGGGGGCGTCCCAGCATGCGCCGAGGCTCGCAAGATGAATCCAGGCCAGGAAAGGCCCTTGGGCCGAATCGAGCCACTCGATCGCTCGCGCGAAACACCGCGCCAGATGCGTTTCGCCGACGTCCCGGGCCGTCGCGGCCGACTCGGGCCGATCGAACTCGACCAGTTCGTCGAACGACCCGACCAACGGGCTCTCGGCCAGCCGCGCGGCGTCGGTCAGAAGTACGGTCTTGACGCCGGCGGCCGACAACCGGCGCGGCAGATCGACCTCCGCGACGGTCGCCAGCGGGCCAAGCAACGGATGCCGCCCGCGCCAGACGTTCCGAAACAACCCTTCGACGCGAGGGCAGCCGACGAGGGCCTGATCGAATACGAACGACTCGCACGCCAGCCGGTCGAAAGCGGGCGTGTCGATCCAGGCGTTGCCGTACGCGCCGAGTTGGCCGATGTGCAGGCGGTCGATGGTCAGGCAGATGGCGTTCATAAGCCCGATTGTACCGCGAGCGGCGATGGAGGGGCAACTCCCCCGATCAGTGCGAATCGACCGTCTGCCGTCCGGCCGGCGGGGCGATCGGCGATGACGGTCGCTCGGCGATGGCCTTGCGTTGATAGATGTCTTCAAAGAGCGACTCGAAACCTTCGATCATCCGGTCGATCGACCAGTGCAGGAGCACTTCTTCGCGGCCGGCGCGGCCCATCGCGGCGGCCCGGTCGGGCGCGTCAAGCAATTCGACCACCGCCTCGACCATGGCCCCTTCGTCGCCCGGCGCGACCAGGCGGCCCGTCTTGCCGTCCAAAACCGTCGCGGGCACCGAACCAACGGACGGCGCGACGACCGGCTTCTCGCAGGCCATCGCCTCGAGGATCGACACGGGGTTGGCTTCCATGTCGGAGGTCAGCAACATCACGTCGAACAGCGAGAGCACCTCGGGCACGTCGCCGCGGGTGCCCAGGAAACGGACCGCCTGGCTCACGCCCAGATCGAGCGATAGGACTTCCAGAGCTTGACGCTGCGGTCCGTCGCCGACGACCAGGAATCGCGCCGACCCCACGCGCTGGAGAATGCCCGCCGCGCATCGCAAGAATCGGTCGTGGCGTTTCTCCGGTCGCAACGCGGCAACGAGTCCGACGACTGGCGCGCCGGGTTCGAGACGGAGTTCCTTTCGGAGTCGTGCGTCGGGATGGCTCGGATGGAACCGCTGCGTGTCGACCCCGTTGGGGATCACGCGCACCTTCGACGCCGGGCAGCCTTCGTGCTCGACCAGGTAGCGGCCGTGCGGCTCGGCCACGCCGATAAACGCATCGGTGACCGGGGCGAGCAGGCGGTTGGGCCAT
>DOEZ01000572.1 GCA_003532715.1 Planctomycetaceae bacterium | reverse complement strand
CCCCTTCTTTCGGCAGGGCGCGGAATCGTCGTGGGTCACTTTGACGAACAGGCAATCCGACGGTTTGAATCGCAAGGCCATCGCCTCGATGATGCCGAAGTCGAACTCGCACGGGTAGGGGTTGTCGCAAACCATCCGAGCTGATTTTTCGTCCGCATCATGATAGGCGTAGTGGCCGACGCCTTCGGTCATTTCGTGCGTCCGGGAATTGAACAGGGTTGTTCCGGCGATGCGATGGTTCATGTGATACGCCAAGTCGATCGCCCGCAACGCCTTTTCAATGCCATCGATGCCGGGCGGGAACTTGGCGTTTTCGGGAATCCTTCGCCCGATCGCCGTGAGCGTGAGCGATCCGACCGTTTCGGCAATCGTCTTGAAGCTGTCGAGCCAGGCTTGCTGGGAGTACCAATGGCCGGGCTTGGGATCGACGATTCCATGGTCGGCCAGTATTCTCAATGCCCTGGTTCTGAAGACGTTCATCCCCGCCACGACGGAAAGGACCGTTTCTCCGTTGACCTCGACTCCCTTGGCGAATGCCTTGAATTGGGCCATTTCTTGAGACCTCGTTATTCAGCGTTGTCAGCCCCCACCACCATCAATCGCGCGAGCGTTTGCGAGAGATTCTCCAGCGCTGCCCGATCGGGCAGCGTAATCGTCAATCGTTGCCGCCCCGCCGCGTCTTCCTCGACGCATTCGGTCAGTTGTCCGCGAACCTTGGCGACCAACGTCGCCTCGGCCGCCGGGGCCGCTTCCTGGTCGATCAACTCGCCGAGGAATTTGAAGACCGCGCCGAGCATCTCGCCACCGGCCGCGGCCACGCGGTCGCGGTGCTCGGCGAGCCGTTGAGAATCCCGTTCCAACTCTTCGTGTTTTGTTACGTCGACGGGCGCCTCGGGCCGCGCGCCGAGCAACACCTCGAGACGTCGGCGAAGCTCCTCGATGCCGCTCTTGAAGTCCACCTCGGACGTCTCCGAGTCGAAATCCAACGCGGCCAAAGCCAGATCATGCTTCGCCGAGAGCGTTTGCAGCAGGCCCTCCTCGATCGTCTGTTCGGTGACCAGGGCGTAGACTTGCACTGGCCGGCGCTGGCCCATTCGGTGGGCGCGGCCGATCCGCTGTTCGAGGACCGCCGGATTCCACGGCAGATCGACGTTGATCACCGTGTTGGCCGCCTGAAGATTCAAGCCCGTCGAACCGGCGTTGGTCGTGATGAACAGACGGCAGGCCGGGTCTTGCTGGAAGCGATGGACCAATTGCTGGCGTTTCTTCTGGGGCACCGAGCCGTCGAGCCGCACGTAGGTCAACTTGCGTTTTGCCAGCATCGGCTCGATCAGGTCGAGCATCGTGGTCCATTCGGAGAATAGCAACGCCTTGCGATCGTCCTCGGCGAACAGCCCGTCGAACAGCTCGCCGAGATATTCGAGCTTGCTCGAGTAGCCGGGCGGCTTCTTTTCGACCAGGTACGTGCTGTTGGCCGACATGCGGCACATCAACAGAGCCTTCTGGAGTCGCAGCAGGTCCATCTCCGAAATATAGGGCTTCCTCGCGATCATTGACACGACGCGCATGTGGGAGTCGTGCAGTTCGATCTGTTCGTCGGTCGGCGGAATCCGGACGATCTCGCTCGTTCGAGGTGGAAGCTGCTGCAAGACCGACTCGCGAGTGCGGCGCAGTAGGATCGGCCGGAGATTCTCTCGCAACTGGTCTAGGTTCTTGTAGCCCAACACCTTGCCGTTTTCGTCGACGACGCGGTGGCGGTGGAAGAACCGGAACGCCGGCGGTAGGCGGCGGTCGTCGACGAACTGGACGACCGAGTACAACTCGTCGAGGCGGTTTTCCAGGGGCGTGCCGCTGAGCACCACCGCGTAGGGCGACTTCAACCCCTTGATAACCCGGGCCGTTTTCGATTCCCAGTTCTTGATCCGCTGGCCCTCGTCGAGGATGATCAGATCCCAGTTGACACGTTCGATGGCCAGAATGTCGCGCAACACTTGCTCGTAGTTGCAGACGGTGAAGAAGCAGTCGCTTTCATATTGAGTGGCCCGCTCGGCCGCGCCGCCGACGACCAGCCGGACGTCGCGATCGGAAAACCGGTGGATTTCGCTCCGCCACTGCGACTTGACCGACGCCGGACAGACGATCAGCACGCGGCCGATGCCAGCTTCGCGCGCGAGGATTTCGGCCGTGCCGACGCCCTGGATCGTCTTGCCCAGCCCCATGTCGTCGGCCAAGACCGCGCGGCCGATCCCGGCGGCGAAAGCGATCCCTTCGAGCTGATAAGGCAACAGTTCGACCTTGAGCAACGTCTTGCGCAGAGGGTGTCGAGCCGGATCCTTGCGGATTTCAGCCATCCGCTCGGCCATGTGCAACTCAAAAAGCCGACGCTGGATCATCTGCTCGGCGTCGGGATAGACCCGGACGTTGCGGCCCAGTTCTTCGAGCTTGGCGATGCACTTGACCAGTCGTCGAACGTCCTCGATCGGCTCCTTCGCGAGGCTGCCGACGGCCTTTGTCATTTCGGGCGTCGCGCGATCGGGCAATTGCAGCCGCAGCGAAAGCTCCTCGCCGTATTCCACATGGACAAACGCCTCGCGGTTGCGATACGGCTTCCGCCGCTGGGCGTCGGAGAAACGCCGCTTTGCCTGCCGAAGCGCGTACATGACGTGCTTGCAGGTGCCCAGCGTGTTGGTCCGGAAGTCGGGGCACGAGCAATACGAATCGCCCCGGTGTTCACCGCGAAGCGCCACGCGATAGGCCTTGCCCGACAATGCGCTGGTGATGGTGTAATCGGCCCACGGCCGGGCCGGATCGGATGACTGAAGCCGGAACTTCTCGGTCCGCGAACGTTCCTCGCGCTCACGGAGGGCATGTTCAATCAACTCGTGCTCGCCGAGAAACTCGATCGGCAGCGTTTCGTCGGGCACGGCCGCCAGGCCCAACGCCGTTTTTTCCTCCAACACGAGCGAAACGGCCGCGCCGACGTGTTCGCACAGCGTCTCGCAGGCCGAACAGTTGAACCGAAGCCGATCGGGCGACTCGGCCATCAGGGTGATGGCCACGACAGCGTCCTTGCCCCGCTTGCCCGCCCCCCGCAGATTCAAGCGAAACAGGTCGCCACGGAAGTACACATCGTGGTCGATGTCGATTTCGTTATGCGCGGCCCCCTGGCGGATCAATTGGGGGCCCTCGGGTCCGAGAAGCTGGCAGGCCCGGTAATAGGTAAGCCGCGAAAGACGATCTTTGAGAGTGAGTTTCGCGCTTCGCTTGGTCTTTTTGGGACGTGTCTTGGTCGTCATGACAAGAAGCTCCTGGCGGTCCATTTCCCCCGAGCGCTCAAGCAGCGTCGGAACACGTCGGGTATTGTGGCCGCCGGAGGAGAATCCGTCAATCAGGAAGACTGAAGAATGGGGCGATTTGGCCCGCCGGCGGGCTTCCCTGAAGGCTTGTGTTCCCGATATTTTGGGGTTCACCCGACTGGAGGCTGTCGGCCAGGAGATTCCCCTCGATCATCGCGGCGGCCGCGCGAAGGTCGCGTAGGGCTTCCAGGTGCGCCAGGTTGGTCTGAAAATAGGTCCGCTGCGCCGTGAGCAGCATCAAGTAGCCGAACTCTCCCTGCTGGTATCCCGAGCTAACCAGATTCAGGGATTCTTGGGCATTTGGCAGTATGTCGTTGGTGTACTTCTCGACCTGTTGACTCGCGGTCGCGTACCGCTCGAAGACGGTCGCCAGACGCTGCTGCAGCTCCAGCCGGACGCGTCGAACCTCGTTCTGGGCCGCTGCCAGTTCCGCTTGGGCCTTGAGAATGTTTCCTTGATTGCGGTTGTGAATCGGGATCGGCACGCCGATTTGCACGGTTGCATAGGTGTCGCGCGTTGCGTTGTCGTACTGCACGCCCGCCTGCAAGTCGACATTCGGAATCCGTCCGGCGCACGCGCGGCTCAAGGCGGCCTGGGCGCGTGCGACGCCGGCTTGCGCGGCGGNNACGAAACCATGTCCTCTCTCAAGTCGCCGGCCAAAGGGATCGGCGGCATGGCCGGATCACCGACCACGGCGGCCAGGTTCCGCCAGGCGGCCGCATATTGGTTCCGCGTCTTCTCCAAGAGGATTCCGGTCGATTGGGCTTCGATCTTCGCCTGCAAGACGTCGACACGCGACACTTCCTCGGCCTTCATCAGTTCCTCGGCCGTCTTGGCGCCCTGTTGGCCGATGCGAACCAACTGCTCGGAAAGTTCCATCGCCCTCTGAGCGGCAAGCACGTCGTAAAATCCCCTCCGCACGTCGGTGAGCACGCGAAACCGCTGCGCCCGCCAGGCATGTTCAGCCTGTTGAATCTCCTGGCTGGCGACAGCCCGATTCAATTGGAGCTTTCCGGCGGTGACAATCTCTTGACCCAGAAATCCGCCCTGCTGTCCGGCGCGACCCTCGTTGCCGATTTCGCTTCCCAGATATCCGAGGACCGGATTGGGATACAGTCCGACTTGAAGGCAATGGCCGCGCGCGGCTTGCACTTGGGCCGCCGCTTGGGCAAGGGTGGGATTGCATCTTTCGGCCATTTCCTCCAACTCGACCAGCGTCATGCCGGTTGCCGGCGGTTGCGGGGCGAATGGCCGAGGGCCATGCTCGATCGCGCCCTCCGACGACCCAGGGACGGGTTCCGGCGCGAGGACGCGGTGAGCGTCTTTGGGAACCGCGGCGGGTTGAGTCGGCCAATCCAGCGTCTGCGCCGCGGCGCGATTCAACATCAGTCCGGCCGAAAAGACCACTAGAATTATTATGAATCGCACTTTCTTTCGCCTCCGTGCGTCTATCCGTTCTTGGAAATTCGGACCTCGTCGCATGTACCGCAAGTTCCGTCAAAAACGATCTTATCCATCACATCAACTTTTTCGACAAGGCAAGGCGAGCTTGGCGAACGCATTGTGACAGACCGTTGCAATCGCTGTAATCACCAATTCTTGACACCCCTCTCTGGGCAATT
>DOEZ01000125.1 GCA_003532715.1 Planctomycetaceae bacterium | reverse complement strand
CGCAGGCTATCGACCGCCGCGCCGTCGAGCAACTCGGTGCGGCTGCCGTCGCCGCGCGGGTCGAACCCGGGCGGCAGGAATTCGCCCGCGACCAGTTGTTCGATTGTGTCGCCCGGCTTGCCCTCGGTGGCGGAGGCCAGGCTGGCCATTTCGAGCAGTTCGATGTCGGCCGCAGCGCGCAGACGCCGCAGAATCTCGATCCAGTAGTGCGGGCCGGCCATGTTGCGGAAAAAGGCGTCGGAAAGATACACGAAGACTGTATCCTCGCGAGTAAGGGGCATGACGCTTCGCGCGTGGCGGAATTCGGCCGAACGCCCCAGCGAGGCTCCCTCTCCGCTCGTCTCGATGAATCGCCGCATCAATGTCTCGGACGTCGTGACAAAGATGTATCCTTTGTCGGAAAGATAGAAGGAGCGGACCGCGCCGTCGGACGAATTTAGAAAGGAAACCTTTTTGCCCGCAATTTCGACCGATTTTTCGGTCGCGATCCCCTGTTTCACCAAATCCGAACGCTGGCGTTTGAAATCGTTTTCGAGCAGAAAACTGTTTCGCGCCTCGAACAGGATGCCGAAAGCGCCCCCCTCGCGCATGAACATGTCAGTCCCGACGATCGCCACGTCGGAGATAACCGTCGGGCCCAACATGCGGCCCAAGGCCGTCTGCTTGAGCACGAGCTGCCGCTCCATGCGGGCGGATTGGCCCGTGTCGAGCCCTCGCAACGCGACCAGGTTGCTCATGTCGCCGCCCCATTTCTGGAGCGTGTCTTGCAGCCAAAGGAAGTTGGCAAAACTGCCGAACCGAACGTAGAGACACTCGGCCGGCACGCGATTGGCGATCGGCTCGGTCTTCACGTCGTCCGACGGTTCGGGCAGTTCCAGCGGCGGCCAATCGAGCTCGGTCGGCAACGGCAGGGACGCCGTCTCATCCGATGGCAACCGGCCGAGTATACGATCGCGCACGACCGCCAAGCGAACTTGCTCGGTGCCAAGAAACAGGCCCAGTTGCCCCTCGATCTGATCCTGCCAGGACTTTTCTTTCTCGGATTCGGCCGGCGGCAGCCCGAGACGACGGGCCAGCATCGCTTGAAGGTAGTTGCTCACCACCGGCGGATAACTACCCGACGGGCGGAAGAAGCCCGTGGGCTTCGCCGTGTACGCGCGCCACCACTCGCGAAAAAGGCGGTTATAGGCGGGTGGATTGGCGCGTGGCCGAACGACGAATCGCTGCGTATCGCGCATTTGGAGCGTGACCTCCAACGGTTCGCTGCCGCGAAAGAGAAAGTACAAACTTGTCTGGGGCGGCGGTTTGAGCAATTCGCGAAGAATCCCGCCGGCTTGCTCGCGCACCGGCCCGCCCTTCATCAGCGGCGAGCCGAGCAGGATTTCCGTGACCATCTTGTTGTCGGGCGGAAGCTCAACCACCGGATAGAGGATGCGGCCGTCGGGCGTCGATATCGAGACCCCCTGGACGCCCAACTCAGCGGGTAGCAGGTCGGCCGAGTTGGGAATCACGATGCGTCCGATGCCGAACGGCTCGCCGGCCACCGCCTCGATCTGTAAGGCGCACGTGGCGGTCGGACACAACGCCGACATCGCACCGGTGAGCCAGCAGCCAACCAAAACCACCGCGAGGAACGATCGGTTTTGAACACATCGCATAATTCTCTTCTCCGTTTCTGACCGCGGACTTTCCGCCATGTCGATCCTCACGAGTATACCGTTTGTGAAGGCTGTATGTGAGCCCGACCGTTGAAGTTACCGCCAGCGGGTGGTCGAAATATCCATTCGGGCCATGCCGTCGCGCACCGCTTGACCATGTGTTATGGCCGTGTTTCGAAGCCGCCCATCTTTGGTAGACGCGTACAACTGCCTATCTTTCCCACAATGCGTCTTTTCGTCGTGTGCAAAACCGTAATTTCTTTTGTGGTGTCTGTCGGTCAGATTTTGGTCGATGTGGAGCATCCTGCGCACCACACGGGCCAATAGCACCGGGCGACACATGCGTTGACCGATCTCGCTGTTTGGTCTGACGAATTGACGCTCCAAACGGCACACGTGACGCCAGACTACTTTGGCGA
Source organism: Planctomycetaceae bacterium (assembly GCA_003532715.1). Classification (GTDB taxonomy): domain Bacteria; phylum Planctomycetota; class Planctomycetia; order Pirellulales; family Thermoguttaceae; genus UBA11386. Next base: position 1,784 of record DOEZ01000125.1, on the reverse strand, counting down.
CGTCGCGGCGCGCACCAAGTGTTTGCATGGCTACAAGACGGACGTTTTTGCCCTGTGTGGGGGTTTGACGGACTCAAGGGCCCGGTGGCATGGGCGAGGGAGACTCGGGAACTCTTCGTTGTCGGTCTTGTCGCGACGTGATAGAATTGCGGTGAGTTGAAGGCTCCTTTCCATTGGCCACGTACATCTGTCCGACGACGACTTGCCACATTTCGCGTACGCCGTGGCATACAATATGGACTACTTGGTCACTTGGAACTGCAAGCACATCGCGAACGGTGAGGTTATCAGGCGACTGAATATTGTCAACAGCCAACTCAAGCGTCCCACGCCAGTGATCGTGACGCCGGAGGAGTTGCTCGAAACCCTTTCCGGGGAGAATCTATGACGAATGATCCAATTGTGGCCGAAGTCCGCAAGACGCGTCAGCAGATTATGGATGAATGCGAGGGTAATGTCGGTCGGTTGATTGCACGACTGAAGGCCGGTGACTTCAAGAACAAGGATCGCCTTGTGAGCATCGAACAAGTCCAGAAACAGGCACGAACGCCCCGGGTTCGTTTCTGAGTCATCGCGGCTTGACCGACTCCCATCGGACTTCAATCATTGCGCCCATGCCTTCCCTCCAAGCACGCCAACTCGAATCGATTGATCGGCTTCGCGGCGCTGCCGAGCCGTGGGATGATCTTTGGCGTCGGAGCCCGGTGACCATTCCCACGGTTCGGGCCGAACTGATCGCGGTGTGGCTCGAACACTTCGCGCCGGCGACACCGTTTCGAGCGTTGGTCGTCGAACAAGGCGACGCCGGGCGTCTGGTGGCCGCGATTCCGCTGGTTCAAAAGCGGCTCGGTCGGATGATTCGTTGCGGTGGATTGACCTCGAACTACTGGTCGCCCAACGGGGAGTTGTTGCTCGATCCGGAGGCGGATCGGACGACGGCGCTCGATATTCTGGCCGACGGGATGGAGCGGCTCCCGTGGCCCTTGCTGTGGTTCGACATGGTCCCGAGCGACTCGCCTCACTGGCGAACTATGGTCGCCGTGCTCCGCCGTCGTGGAATGCGCGTCGACATCCACCACCGCTGGCACGTGGGCCGAATCGTCTTTTCGGGCGACGTCGAAGCCTATTTCGCCTCGCGTTCAAAAAACTTGCGGCGAAGTCTGCAAAAGGACGCGCGACGACTCGAACAGGACGCGCCGATTCAATTCCACCTTGAGGACCACTTCTCGCCCGACGCGGTCGAAGCGCGTTTGCGCGAGCTTTTCGCGATCGAGGATCGTGGCTGGAAGGGCGAGGCCGGCGGATCGGTCTTGCAACATCCGCTCGCGTTCGAATTCTATCGCCGACAGGCCCTTCAACTGGCCGAATGGGGCGACCTGCGCGTCGCGCGGCTGATGCATGGCGAGCGGACGATCGCGTTCGACCTGGGCTGGCTCGGCGGAGGCTTCTATCATTCGTACAAGGTGGGCTACGACCCCGAGTATCGCGAATTCGGGCCCGGCCACCTGCTCCGCGAGCGACTGGTTCGCACGCTCGGCCAGGGGGGCGACGTGCGAGGCATCGACTTCCAAGGCCCGAAAACCGAGGCGTTGGCCGCCTGGTCGACCGAAGAATATCCAATCGCACGATTGGTGATCGCGCAGCGTCGCGCCGCCGGGCGGGTCTTATGGATTGCCTATCGCGGACTGGCCCCCCTCGTGCGGCTCGCGCGGTGGGCAAAACGCCTCTGGTGAACCGGGGCCGATCATGGTATCCTGTCACCCACGTCGAGAGTAGCGGGTTTG
>DOEZ01000268.1 GCA_003532715.1 Planctomycetaceae bacterium | reverse complement strand
CGGCGGCGGTCGATGAAGAGGAGGTTTAGCGACGGGGAACTGAACTGATTTCGGCGGCGGATAGCATGGAGAGAAATCGCAATCCGGTTGTCCGGATGGATTAGCCGTGTCCGAGCATGAGAATAAAGAACGACGGAACAGGGAAGAGGTTGCGACATTTTTTTTGACAGGAGTCACTCAGAACGAACATGTTCAGTGGTTAATGCAGTGTCCTGCAAACCGGAACGCGACGACATGCGTGACTTCGACCGTACTCCTTGGGTTCCAAGTTCTGTACGACTTCAAGAGGTTCATTTGATGGGAGGTTGCAACTCATGAATTGGTTTTCAACAGCTTGCGTGGTTGCGGTCATCGCGACGTCTCTTTGTGCGACGCCTTGCCAGGCACTTTCCTACTATTGGAATGTGAGCGACCCGGCTTCGGGATATGTCTCCGAAGCGTCGAACTGGGCGGATGTCACCGGCGGCCCGGTTGGGGCCGTGCCCGGGCTCAATGATCGGGCCGTTTTCAGGAATGACGGCGTCGGGCAAATTGACGCCGACCACCTCTTCGCCGGAGTCCTGGCGGATCTCTGGGTCGGCGACGGCACGACCGGTGAGTTCTATCTCCCCGGTGCCGGGAATGTCGTGCAGACGGACGGCAACGTCAGTGCCGGCTCGTCTATCTACGTTGGACGTAACGCCGCGCCTGGAACGTCGACCTACGATCTCCAGGCCGGTTCGCTCACCATGACCGGAACGGACACGCTAACCACCGGACTCTACATCGGCGAAACCTCGACTGGCGCGATAACGGTCGGCACGGGTACAACCTCGGCGGCGCTTGCCTCCAAATCGTATACCTATGTCGGCATGGGAGAGAATGGAGTCGGAACGTTGACGCTCAAAAATGCCTCGACTTTCGAGTCGGTCAGGCTCTACGTCGGCAATTGGGCCGGTGCAACCGGAACCGTGAATATGGAAAACAACTCGTTGGCGACGTTGACAAACTTTCTGTATGTCGGGGCCGACGGCGGGACCGGATCGCTTGTCTTTTCCGATTCGGCGAAGCTCACCGGAAATAGAGTCCTGGTCGGCGAAGGGCTGGGCGCGAGTGGAACCCTGAGCTTCGAGAACAGTTCGTCGGCAACCCTGTCGAGCTACCTCGGCGTCGGGCGGGCGTTGGGCGATGGTTGGTTCACCATGAGCAACTCCGCGACGGTGTCCACCACGAGACTTTATGTCGGCATCAACACGAGCCCGGGCCGTAGCTCCATGGGAAACGCGACACTCAATGATAGCGCCAAGTTGACCATCACCGGTCTTGCGGAAATCGGAAACGGGATCACCGTGGCCACCGAGGTGCTTCCCATCGCCAGGGGCTACTTGACCCTGAATCCAGGGACGGAAGTCGTCATGACGGGCACGACGGCTAACTGCAACATCGGCATGCGGAATTACTCCGAGGGCAATCTCACCTTGACCGACGCCAAATTCTCTTGTCTCAACTTCTATGCGGGCGATAACATTATCGCGGCCGGAACAACCGCGCCCGGCGCCGGAACCGGCAACGTGAAGCTCTACGGAGACTCAAGATTGAACGTCGCCCAGTTCCATCTGGGCCAGGGCGCGGGCGGCGTGGGGCTCTTCGAGATGTGGGGCACCTCCATCCTCACGGCGACCGCTTACAGCCAGGGAGGGTTGTCGGGCGGCACCGTGACGTTCACGATGCACGACGACACCCAGTACATTAGCACCGCCGGCGGCGCCCGCCTCGGCGGCTACGGCCTGCAGAGTGGTTACACCAAACGAGCCAAGGCCGACATCACTCTCAATGACAATGCAAAGTGGCAACATGCCTCGTTCGTTAACTTTGGAGAGAACAACTCCGACTGCACGGTCACGCTCAACGGCAACAGTTCGATCACGGCTGCTTCGATCGACTTCGGCTATGGTGATCAGACAAACTCGATCGGCGTGCTCAACGGCACGAGTTCGTTGACCACGACGGGCACGGGCATCCTCAGCGTGGGCCGTACCGGCGCGAACGCCAAGGGGAGCCTGACCCTGAAGGATCAGTCCGTGGCGATGGTCGGCGGCGCGTTCTTCCTGGGCTACGCGGGGAACGCCACTTTGGGCCGCGCCGTCGGCGAATTGACCCTGCTGGACGACGCTCGGCTCACGGTGACGGGCCAAGCCGACTTCGGCCGCGGTCAAGGAAACGCCACGGTCACGCTCGGCGGTTCTTCAAAGGTCGAGACCGGCACGGCGAACTTCGCCAACGGCAACGCTGACGCCACGGTCTTGATGAGCGGTTCGGCGAGCTTTGAATCGACCAGCGCGATCGCCATCGGTCGATCGACAAACTGCAACGTCTCTTTCACGATGACCGGCGACACCTCGCTCTCGGCCGCCACGTGGATTGCGGTCGGCAACGCCTTTGGGGGGCCCGGATATACTGAATTCTGGATGTCGGACAATGCCACCATGACCTCCGACGAGCTGAGAGTCGGCTACGGCGGCACGGGCATCCTGCACATCGGCGATGGCACGCTGACCGACAACGCGGTCGTTTCTTCGCAGGTTACCCCCGTCATCCTCGGTTGGGGCACGGTCGCATCCGGTGTTGGCGTACCCACCAACGCGCGAATCGACCTCAACGGCGGAGGGACGCTGGTTGCTTCGGGCATCATCACGGGCGCGGCCGCCGGAACGCCCGACCTTCAGTCGTCCGTGTTGAACATCAACGGCGGCACGTTGAAGGCAAGCGCCGACAATGCCGACTTCATCAGCAACGCCGGGGGAGCTCAGGTCTTCAAGACCAATATCTTGGCGGGCGGCGCGAAAATCGACACCAACGGCTTCGACATCGCGATCAACGCGCCGTTGCTGGAGGATGCCGTCTCGACCGGAGGCGGGCTGACGAAACTCGGCGATGGCACGCTCACCCTGGGGGGCGCGAATAGCTACACCGGCGCGACGCTGGTCGAAGAGGGCCAGTTTTCGGTCCTCGGCTCGATCACCAGTGACGTCGCGGTCAGCGACGGCGCATCGCTGATGGGCTCCGGCACGATCCTGGGCGACGTCATGGCCGACGCAGGCAGTCTGGTTGGTCCAGGCGCGAGTATCGGTACGCTCACGATCAACGGAAATCTGGCCGTCTCGGGGGTTCTCGACATCCAGTACGATAGCGACACCGAGCAGATCGACACGTTGGTCGTCTCGGGTCAGTTGGACCTGACCGGCGCTACGATCAGTTTCAGCGATCTGGGTGGCGGCTTGCTGACCGGCGATTCTTATGTATTCGCCACCTATGGCGAGCTCATTGGTCATCCGGCGAATGAGATGGCCGTTCCGACAGGCTACGTGGTGGACTACTCGTACGGCGGCGACCGCATTGCCTTGGTGTTGATCCCCGAGCCCTCGATGCTGGTTCTGTTCGCCGGACTTTGCGTGTTGTTGGCCGGATGCCGCACGCGCCCGTAGAGGGCAGTCGGACGCGGAGACTGGACTAAGAAGAGGTCGTTCGAGTGTTGTTTTGGGGTTCGTTGTGGAGAATATCGCAAATTTCAATCAAAGTGAGATTGCCAATGAAACCGTTCATGATGATTCCGTTGCTTTCGGCGTTGCTGGTGGCAAGTCTTGCTCTGCCCGCCGGAGCCGTTGACTACTACTGGAATGTTGTCAATCCAGCCACGGGCTTCGTTTCGGAGGCGGCCAACTGGTCGCTTGTCGACGGGAGCGCGGGGGCCGTTCCCGCCGCCGGCGACGTCGCTTGGCTTCGTAACGACGGCGTCGCCCACATCGACGCTGACCACGTGTTCGCGGGATCTTTGAGCGATATCTACGTTGGCGACGGCGATACGACGAATCCGCTCTTCCCTCCCAGCGCGGGACATGTCGTTCAAACGGGCGGCACGCTCAACCACACCCTGAGGGTCATCATCGGCAACAACGGTGCTCCCGGCACTTCGACCTTCAATGTCGAGGGGGGGACGATCGCACAGACCGGGACAACCGGTGGGGGTGAGTTCACTGTCGGCAGAGGTTCAACCGCCACCATGACGATGAGCGGCAACGCCACGCTCTCGAGGCTCAATGTCGGCAACAGTTACACGTACATCGGCCGCAACGCGATGGGCAACGGAACCTTGACGATGTATAACACATCGGCCCTGAATCTTGGCGCCCACATGCGGATCGGCAATACCGGCGGCGCGACGGGCGCCGTCACCATGAACGATTCGTCGCGAATCACGATCGGTGGTCACGCGACCGCCGACAGGAACCGACTGTACATGGGATGGGAGGGAACCGGAACACTGACCATGAACGACACTGCGTCATTGAGCGTGGGCCAAAACACGTTTGTGGGATACGGAACGGCGACCGCCAATGGCAACGCAACCTTCGAGATGCGACACAACTCGACCGCTTCGCTCGCGGGCTTGTGGGTAGGATACGGGGTCAATAATCCCAGTTGGGACCAGTCGTACTACGGCGTCGGCACGTTGAATCTCTACGATTCGGCGACGATCGCGGTGAATGTCAATCTCCGCGCCGGCACTTGGAATTACTCGCAGGGAGCGATCAACCTCTATGACAACTCGACGGTGACCGTTAAAGAAGCGGTTGAAATCGGTGAATCGAGCAGCAACAATGGGGGCTACCTCAATCCGGGTCCCGGTGGAGTGGGCGTCCTCACGGTTAACGACAACGCCACCTTGACGGCCACGGGCGAAGTGAGGGTCGGGCGATATGAATACGCTCACGGGACGATGACCATCGCCAGCACAACCGGAACCGCCACGGTGAATGCAAACGGCGGCGTGTGTGTCGGTTCGCAGTCGGCCGAGGGCACGCTGAACCTTCGCTCCGGCGGCGTACTGAACACGACTTACGTCACCATGGGCACTACGGCTCCTACGCTCCTGGGCAGTAACTTGGCGACGCTGAATCTCGACGGCGGCATCTTGCGGGCAAAGGGTACCCAGTACAATTTCATCGCCGACGGCTCGGGTGGCGTTGTCACGGGGCACGCCTATGTTCAATCGGGGGGCGCGATTATCGACAGCAATAATGCCGACATCACCGTGAAGGTCGCGCTGGAGGCCGATGTGACTTCTCCCGGCGGCGGCCTCACCAAGGAGGGCCTCGGAACGCTGGTTCTGGCCAGCGGATTGGATACGTACACCGGGACCACCAACGTTAACAAGGGCTCGCTTTTCGCGTTCTCCAATCCCGGATATTCCCTCGGCGCAATTAGCGTGAAGCAGGGCGCGGCAATCGGATCCGCCCAATGGGATTCGTCGGCCGATACGATCGAGACCAACCCCTTGGCGGGAGAGGCAAACCTTGCCGCGTCGTCGCTCTCTTTCGAAAACGGCGCCAGCATGACCGCGGTGATTCTGGGGGACTTGTCCGCTCCGTTTTCCGCGAACCGCATCACGGTCGGCTCCTTGACAGCCGCTGGCGGCACCGCCACCGTGGGTGTTGATCTTGCCGGAGCCGCCCTCACGGGGTCGGGCAACTACACCCTTGTCAACTACTCGACCACGAGCGGCGTCACCTTCTTGCCTCGCCTTGACGTCCTCGGGACCATTGGGGTGAACGTCACCGACAATGGACTGGGAACGGTTTCATTGGCGTTCGCCCCGATTGACAACTACTGGACCAGCGGCGGCGCCAACAACAACTACACGACGACCGGCAATTGGTCGAGCTACGTGCCCAACGGAACCAACCGCCGGGCGTTGTTCGACGGAGTCGGCGAGACGGTCAACCTCAACGCGAACGTAACGCTCAGTTCATTGACGTTCAACAGCGGTGGTTTCGACCTGGCCCCCGTCAGCGCCTACAAACTGACCATGGATAGCACGATCGCGCTCAGCGCGCATATCAACAACATTGGCGGTTCCAACACCATCAGCGCTCCGATCGACCTCAGTAAGAACACCCGTATCACGGTGGTGGATGATCCGGGGACGGTTGATGTTGTCGAGAGTCTGACCATTAGCGGCACGATCGGCGGCACGGGCGGCATCGAAAAGGCGGGTGCCGGCACGCTGGTGGTCTCGAGTTTCGCGGACGGCGCAGCCGGAGACCTAGTTCTTGGCGGCGGCGTGTTCAGCTACATCGGCGCGACCGGCTCGACCGGTCGTGGATTGGCCATCATGGCCGCTTCGACCGTCAACGTCGACTCGGCCGCCGCCACGTTGACCCTCAACGGCAATCTCTCGGGTGCGGGCGGCTCGCTCACGAAGACGGGTGCCGGCACAATCGAGGTGCGAAGCCCCTCGGCATCGAGCGCCGTCGTCAGTTCCTTGACAATTACCGGCGGTGGCCTTGCCATTGACGGCTTGAGCGGGACGACCCAGTTGGACGTAACCGGCGGCTTCTCGATGGCCACCAGCTCCGCCAGCGCGATGCCCACTAGCGGTCGTCTGACGCTGAGCGGCGACACGGTCCTGAACGTGGCGGGTTACTCGGCGATCGGCACTTACGGCGGCACGGCATCGCTTACGATGAACGACAATGCCATGTACAAGGGGACCAGTGGCCGCGTCGGTGGAATGTACCGGAATCTGTTGACTTCCGATTATAACACGGTTGCCATTGAGATGAACGGAAACGCGGCCATTGAGTTCACAAGCTTCTTTAACATTGGCGAAACGTACTCCAACGTCACGGCCACGCTCAACGGCGCTAGTTCGATCACGGCCGGTTCGATCGACTTCGGCTGGGGCGACGAAACGAACTCGATCGGCGTGCTCAACGGCACGAGTTCGTTGACGACGACGGGCACGGGCATCCTCAGCGTGGGCCGCACCGGCGCGAACGCCAAGGGGAGCC
>DOEZ01000374.1 GCA_003532715.1 Planctomycetaceae bacterium | reverse complement strand
AGGCGGCGATGGGCCAGGGACGCCGGAGCAAGGCAAGAAGGGCCGTGGGCCAGAGTGTACAGAATCGTCGATGAAGACGCAAAGAAGCGGGCCGGATGTTGTCTCCCTTTGCGGCTTTGACCGCTCGGGGTAGAGAAAGGACATGCTTCGCTCCGTCCACATCGCCATCCCCCACGCAAAGGGGGTATCCTCGCCAAGAAAGCGCTAATTGGCAACAATTTGGCGAATCGCTGCATTCCAAAGCGGCGGGTGGCTGGTCAGAATGGCCCGTCGGGGTATGCTTGCGCGTGGAACTCTTTGGCCTATTGACACGTCTACTCAACCAGATCGTCGGGCCCTCCGCAAAGGCGCGACCCGCACGTGCCGGAACAAAATGCACCAAATAAGGAGATCCTCTCGTGAAAGCCTTTTGGATTCTCATGCCGATTGCCGTTCTTGGATGCGTCGCCACGGCGGCATCCATGTCCTTGGAACCTCAGCCCGCGAAGCCCGGTGAAATGCAAATGCGCCAGACCGCCCAGAAAGCCATGACCGACGGGAACTTCAAGGACGCCTACGACCAATTCCGCAAGTTGGCGCTCGACCCAAAATCCGACCCCAAAGAGGTGCCCCACGACCTGGTTAGGGCCATCAATTGCCTCAACCAGATCAATCAAGCCAACCAGATCGACACCTTCCGCGAGGCGGTAATCGAGGCCCACTCCGGCAACTGGCGACTGCTACAGGCCGCCGCCCAAAGCTACATGGACGGCGAACACTACGGATACATCATCGCCGGCGAGTTCCAGCGAGGACAACACCGCGGGGGCGGCAACGTCGTCAACTCCCAGGCACGCGACCGCGTTCGGGCACTCCAGTTGATGCACCAGGCCATGCCCTTGGCCGCACGAGCCGGGACCGCCGAGCTGGTCGCCGAGCTGGCCGTTGACCGGCCATCGGACGCTGGCGTTCTGATTGCAGTCTCGTCGTTCTTCGAACAGTTCGGCCGGATGATTCTCGGCGATCAGGGTTGGCAGGAGGCATGGCGACTGCAGTACCTGACTGATCTCGCTGTTCTGCCCGACTATGAACCCGGCTGGGGGGGCTATCATGCCGGGTTGCAGGGCGCTCCGGTCGACGAACAGGGCACCCCGATCTACTACACGGTTCCGCCGAATTTCGACGCTTCGGCCAACGACGGCCAGCGTTGGCGGTGGTGTCTCGAGGCCGCCGGCGAATACTACCCAGACCGACGCGGCCAGTTCGAGCTTCAATTCGCCGATTTTTTGCGAGGCCAGTTCGGCGTTCAGACGATGGCCGATTTCGGCTGGCGATTCGGCCGCGGCGCGGTGGACGACAGCCAGGAGGCCGAGACGGGCACCTATGCGCTGCACACGTTGGGCGAAGACGAGACGATTGCCCGTCTGGCCACCGGCGTCAAGCGGTTCACTCTGCCCGACGAATTCAACTACATCAAGGTCTATCAGCGGCTAGCCGCCGACCGGGCCACGCTCGCGGGCACGGGCGTTCAGGCTCTGCAACGCCTGGTCGAGGTATTTGAGAACCGGCGTCAGTACCCCAAAGCGGCCGACTACTGCCGCCGCGTGATCGAAGTATACGCCGAGCGTCAAGACACGCGTGCCCGCGACCACTGGCAAGCACGACTCGACCAGATCGTGGGCAACTGGGGACGATTCGAGCCGGTCACCGATCAGCCGGCCCGCCAGGGGGCCACGGTCGAGTACCGTTTCCGCAACGGCCGCCAGGTTCAGTTCACCGCCAAGGAAATCAACGTCGAGAAGCTGCTTGGCGACGTGAAGAACTACCTGAAGACGCGCACCAACAAGTTCGACTGGAGCCAAATCAATCTGGGTGACCTGGGCTATCGGTTGATCCACGAGAATCAGAAGCAGTACGTCGGGCGCGAGGTCGCGTCGTGGACGATGGACCTCGAACCGGCCAACGACCACTTTGACAAGCGAGTGACCGTCACCACGCCACTGTCGAAAGGAGGCGCGTATCTGGTCGAAGCCAAAATGGCCGACGGCAACACGAGCTACATCGTCCTTTGGGTCGCCGACATGGCGATCGTCAAGAAACCGTTGGGAAACAAGGGCTTCTATTACGTGGCCGACGCCGTCACCGGCGAGCCGGTGGCCAGGGCCAACGTCGAGTTCTTCGGCTACACGCAACAACACCTGGGCCAAGGCCGCTGGCGGATCGATACACTCAACTTCGCCGAATACACCGACTCGCAAGGAATCGTCACCCCCGACGCAAACCGGCAGAAAAACGGCTATCAGTGGTTGGTCATCGCGCGGACTTCGGGCGATCGGTTGGCCTTTCTTGGTTTCGACCACGTTTGGTACGGTCCCTATCGCGACGCGCAGTACCAAGTGACGAAGGTCTTTTCGATCACCGATCGGCCCGTCTACCGGCCCAAGCAAACGGTCCACTACAAGTTCTGGGCTGCCACGGCGAGCTACGACCAGCCGAACGAATCGCGATTCTCGGGCAAGACATTCACCATCGAGATTCGCGACCCAAAGGGCGACAAGCTGGTCGAAAAACAGATGACGGCTGACGAGTACGGCGGCATGGCCGGTGAATTGGAATTGGCCGAAGACGCCGCGTTGGGCGTCTACCAAATGCGAGTAATGCACAAAGTCGGCAAGGATGATCGCCATTTGGGCGGCGGCAGCTTCCGAGTCGAGGAGTACAAAAAACCCGAGTTCGAGGTGACTGTCGACGCGCCAGCCGAGCCGGTCATGCTGGGCGAGAAGATTGCCGCGAAGATCAAGGCCAAGTACTACTTCGGCTCGCCCGTCACCGAGGCCAAGGTAAAATACACGATCACGCGCACCAGCCACGACGGCGTCTGGTATCCGCCCATGCCGTGGGATTGGCTTTACGGCCCGGGCTACTGGTGGTTTGGCCAGAACTACGACTGGTATCCCGGCTGGGGCGTCTGGGGGATTCGCTGCCCGCATCCGATCTGGTGGCCACGCGGCCACATGCCGCCCGAGATCGTAGCCGAGCAGACCGTCGATATTGGTCCCAACGGCGAGGTCGAGGTTGAAATCGACACCGAATTGGCCAAACTCATCCATCCCGATCAGGATCATCGCTACACGATCACGGCCGAGGTGGTCGATCAGTCGCGGCGGACGATCGTCGGCACGGGCTCGGTGATCGTGGCCCGAAAGCCGTTTGCCGTGAACGCTTGGGTCAACCGGGGCTACTATCGCGTAGGCGACGTCGTTCAGGCACACTTTGCCGCGCGCACGCTCGACGGCAAGGGGGTAAAGGGCTCGGGCAAGCTCTCGCTTCTGGCCGTCTCGTACAAAGACGGCAAGCCGATCGAGACGCCCGTTCAGACGTGGGATCTGGCGACCGACGACGACGGTCGCGCCCAACAGCAGATCACGGCGTCGGAGGCCGGCCAGTACCGGCTCTCGTACACCGTGACCGACGCTAAGGAGCACCAGATCGAAGGCGGATACGTCTTCACGGTCATGGGCCCTGGCTTCGACGGTCGCGAATTCCGGTTCAATCAGCTTGAACTGGTGCCCGACAAGGCCGAATACGCGCCCGGCGAGAAGGTCCAACTGCAAATCAACACCGATCGGGTCGGATCGACCGTGTTGCTGTTCGTGCGGCCGGCCAACGGCTCGTATCTCGCGCCCAAAACGCTCCGACTCGACGGCAAGAGCACGGTCGTCCCGATCGGCGTGCAGAAAGGCGACATGCCCAACTTCTTCATCGAGGCGGTCACCGTGGCCGACGGCCGGGTGTACACCGAGACGAAACAGATCGTCGTTCCGCCCGAGAAGCGAATCCTCACGGTCGACGTCGAACCGTCGGCCGAGGCATACAAACCGGGCGAAAAGGCCAAGGTCAAGGTTCGTCTGACCGATCTGGCTGGCAAGCCGTTCGTCGGCTCGACCGTCATCTCGATCTACGACAAATCGGTCGAGTACATCTCGGGCGGGTCGAACGTGGGCGACATCAGGGAGTTTTTCTGGAAGTGGCAGCGGCACCACCACCCCGTCACGTCGTCGAACCTGGGACGCATGTCGGGCAATATCGTTCCGAAGGACGCACAGGGCATGGGCGACCTGGGGATCTTTGGCGGGACGCAGATCAAAGAATTGGACGATGGGCTCGCCTCGAGTGAGGAGCAGGGACCGTCCCAAGTTAGACGCCGCTCCACTTTTGCACGCGGCGGGATGATGGGCGGCATGGGTGGCATGGGAATGGGCGCGCCCGCCGAGTTGGCGACGCCCATGTCGCCAGGCGCCAGCGCCATGTCCATGAAGTCGGCACCCGCTGGTGACATGGCGATGGCGGAGTCAGTTGATTCGTCCATGATGGATGCCGAAGGCGGAGCGGCCCCGATGGTCGAGCCGACCGTGCGGACCCAATTCGCCGACACGGCCCTTTGGGTCGCCGACTTGACGACCAACGACGACGGCACGGCCGAAGTCGAACTTGACATGCCCGAGAATCTGACGACGTGGCGGATCAAGGCGTGGGCCATGGGCGGCGGAACGCAGGTCGGCCAAGGCCAGACCGACGTCGTCACCCGCAAGGATTTGATTATTCGTATGCAGACGCCGCGATTCTTCGTGCAGGGCGACCGGGTTACGTTGTCGGCCAACGTCCACAACTATCTGGACAAGGAGAAGGAAGTCCAGGTCTCGATCGAACTCGACGGCCCGCAGCTTCTCACGACTAGCGAATTGCTCCGCGCCGTGGCGATTCCCTCGGGCGGCGAGACGCGAGTCAACTGGTGGGTCGACGTCAAGGAAGAAGGCGAAGCCGTCATCCGCATGAAGGCCCTGACCGACGAGGAGTCGGACGCCATGGAAATGCGCGTTCCGTGCTATGTTCACGGGATGCTCAAGACCGACAGCTACAGCGGCTCGATCCGGCCCGATGGCGACGCGGGCAAGTTCACGATTCGCGTGCCGAAGGATCGGCGGCCGGCCCAGTCGCGGCTCGAAATCCGTTACTCGCCGACGCTGGCC
>DOEZ01000719.1 GCA_003532715.1 Planctomycetaceae bacterium | reverse complement strand
CGAAGTCGAGCACATGGCGAAGGGGTTGCGGCACCTGATCGTGCCGGAATTGGCGTTGGCGGCGGAGGTCGACGGGCAGATGGTCGGCGCGGTTTTCGGGCTGCCCGACTACAATCCCCGCATTCGCCAGATCGACGGCCGGCTGTTTCCGTTCGGATTCGCGCGGCTTTTGTGGAACAAGCCGGGCATGAAGAAGATCCGGTTGATCAGCACGAACGTCTTGCCCGAGTATCAGCGCATGGGCGTGGGGCTGGTTTTGCTGAGCGGCCTGGTGCCGAAGGCGTTGGAGTGGGGATTACGCGAGGCCGAGTTCTCTTGGGTTCTCGAATCGAACTCGCTCTCGCGCGGAAGCCTGGAGAAGGGGGGCGCGGAGATCGACAAGACTTACCGCATTTACGATTGGGACGGCGAGAACACCAAGACTTGAGCGAGATCGTCGCGAACGATTCCCTGACCGGCGCGAGGCCGGTCTTGCCGAATACAACAAGTGCGCGGCGGACATGGAAAGACACCGACAAGGGCGTTGTATGCGTTGGCTATCGTGTTTCCCGATCGTTCGACAGGCCGCGGCGACGCACGGCGGTTCGGCGGCGGCCTTGCTTGAGATCCGCGAGGTAGCCTCGCGGCGTGATCTGAATCGCTTCGCCAAGGTCCCCGCGTCGATCCAGGGCGGCGATCCGTGCTGGGTGCCCCCGCTTCTGGCCGAGACCAAGGAGTTTCTCAACCCGCGAAAACACCCGTTTTACAACCACGGGGCGGCGACGGCGTTCCTGGCGATGCGAGGAGGCCGCGCCGTCGGGCGCATTCTGGTCAGCGACGACCCGACCTACAACAGCCAGTACGGCACGAACATCGGTTGTTTCGGCATGTTCGAATCGATCGACGATCCGGCGGTCGCCCACGGACTGCTCGATGCGGCGGCCGATTGGCTTCGCGCGAGAGGTCGAACGGGCGTCATGGGGCCGATCGACTACTCGACGAACTATCCGGTCGGCCTGCTGATCGACGGTTTCAATACGCCTCCGCGGGTGATGATGAACCACAATCCGCCCTACTATGCCGGTCTGCTCGAATCGTGGGGACTCGCCAAGGCAAAGGACCTCTACTGCTGGTGGTTCGTCGATCCGCTCGACATGGTCGCCAAGTGGCGAGCCCGAGCCGAGAAGATCGCGAAGCGAGGCGGGGTTCGCGTTCGTTCGTTTCGGATCGACGATTTCGACGCGGAGGTCAAACGATGTCTTGACGTCTACAACGGATCTCGGACCGAGAACTGGGGGTTCGTCCGCCTAAGCGACGCGGAATTTCACTATTTCGCCAAGCAGATTGCCCGGCTGGCGATTCCCGAGTTGGTGTTGCTGGCCGAGGTGGACGACCAGCCGGTCGGCTTCTCGATTACGTTGCCCGACTTCAACGAGGCCATCGCGCCGCTGAAGGGACGTCTGACGAGATTCGGCCTTCCGATCGGCCTGTGGCGGTTGATGCGCCGCCTGCCGCGAGTGAAAACGGCGCGTATGTTGGTGCTCGATCTGCTCGAAGGGTATCGCCGGCGCGGGATCAGCGAGTTGCTCATCCTCCGCACGCTCGATTACGGCAAGAATACGATCGGCTACACGGGCGCCGAATTGGGTTGGACGCTCGAAGACAACTATCTCATCAACCGCACGATCGAAGCGGTCGGCGCGCAGCGCTACAAGACGTATCGGATTTACGAGAAGGCGATCGAGCGGAAGGAGTGAGGCTACCACCAATAGAAATGCTCGTCGTGGGCCAGTTGGTGGCGGCGGAGCAGGGCGGTGAATTCCTCCTGGAAGGAGCGTTCGCGGTGGAGTTCTTCCTGGTCGAGCAGGTAGTCGCGGACCCGTTCCAGATTCGAGAAGCTGACCGAGAACGCCCCGTAGCCCGACTGCCAAGCAAAGCGGCCCTGGTCGGGAAACGTGTTGCGGATGAACTCGGCCGATCGGTTCTTCACCTCGCGAACCAGGTCGTCGACGGCGGTCAGCCGGCTGAACGCCACCAGCAGGTGGAGGTGGTCGGGCATGATCCCCGAAACGACCAGGTGGGCGCCTTGGTCGGAGATAATGGCGGTCAGTTGTTCGGGCAAACGTTCGGCGACCGAACGGCGTAGCAGCGGCTGGCCGTCCTTCGTGCCGAAGGCAACGTGACAGTGCATCGAAAGAAAGACGTCGGGCATCGGTCCGGCTCGCTGTTCAACCTCTGGGTCGATCCATGCCTTGGAGAGCCTGCTCCGTCACCGGGCACGCGCCGAGCCGAGAGCGTCTCCCCTCATTGTGCCTATCAGCCTACCGTTTCTCGCCGGGAAAGGCCAGCCGCGTGGACGGCGAGCGCCAAGTCGAGGCCAAGGCGCCTCCCCACCGAGGCCGTTTGGCCCGGAGTATTCATCACATTGAAGGGTGGGGCGATGCAAACCGTTGTGCTGGTGGGGCTTCGGTCGCTCGATTTGCGGTGCCCCATGGCAACGGCGCGCCCATCGACGACGGACGGTTCACATCGCTTCACCAACGGTTTTCGGGACCTCGACCCACCTACATGAATCATCCGGCTTTGCTCCCCGTGCGGGCCGGGAGGTTTGCGTTCCCGGGACGCACCCAGCCCGGGATCGCCGGTTCGCCGACCGGGACAGGGGATTTCGCCCTCGCGGTTGTTCTTGGCTCTCGGGGGGGCAAGCTTGACGGCACGGCGCAAGGCGTATTATAGTAAGCTATTGCGTTCCAGGTGCGGTTGCCGTCCCTTTTCTTGTTCTTGGCCGCTTTTGCAAATCGGCCCTTTGGAGAAACGGAATTCGGGTTCATGCCTCCAGCGATCATCGATGTTCGTAACGCGGACGATATTCGCGACGTTGTGCATCGAGCGGTGCAGGCGCTGGTTGAGGGTCAGCTCATTGTGGTGCCGACGGAAACGGTCTATGGCGTTGCCGCCTTGGCGTTGGACGAGGCCGCGGTCGGCCGTCTGTGCGAGGTGAAGTGTCGAAAGGGCGGCCACCCGTTGCCCGTGGCAATTCGCAGCAGTGACGAAGCACTCGACTATGCTCCCGACATGAGCCCGCTGTTCCGCCGGCTGGCGAGGCGGTGCTGGCCCGGCCCGGTGACGCTGGTGGTCGACAATTCGCATCCCGAAAGCCTCGTGACACGGCTGCCGCGCCGGGTGCGTCAGGCGGTCTCGCCCCATCAGACGGTGGGCCTTCGCGTGCCGGGACACCCCGTCGTCCTCGACATTCTCCAGATGGTCGCCGGTCCCCTGGTGCTTTCCAGTGCGAATCGGGGCGGAGAACCCGAGGCCGTGAATGCTCAAGAGGCCCTGGCCGCGATCGGCGACGAGGTGGCCCTGGTTCTGGACGACGGGCCCTGCCGTTTCGGCCAGCCATCGTCGGTCGTTCGCGTGCGCCAAACCGACTTCGAGGTGCTTCGCGCGGGGGTCGTGCCCGAGAGAACCCTCAAACGGCTTTCGAGCCTGATGCTCCTTTTCGTCTGCACCGGCAATACGTGTCGCAGTCCGATGGCCGAACGGCTCGCGCGCGATCTATTGGCCAAGCGGCTGAAATGCTCGATCGAGGAACTGGAAGATCGCGGGGTGGTTGTCCACTCGGCGGGAGTTGCCGCCGGTATGGGGGGGAAGGCATCCCGAGAGGCCGTCCAAGTGATGGCCGAGGCCGGACTCGACCTGACCGGGCATGAGACGCACCCCTTGACCGAACCCCTGGTTCGCCATGCCGATGCCATCTATGCCATGACTCAATCGCATCGCGAGACGATTATCGCTCAATGGCCCGACGCGGCCGACCGGACGCATGTCCTTTGCCGTGACGGTTCGGACGTGTTGGACCCCATTGGCGGCACCACGCAACGCTACCAGCACTGTGCCGATCAGATTCGCGTGGAACTGGAATCGCGTTTGGGTGACTTGACAATTTAGGGTCGAGGTGGAGACTATCGATACCTGGACTCACCTTCCCTTTTTCCCATGAGTTGACCATGCGTATTGCCGTCGGAAGCGACCATCGGGGTTGCCAAATTCGCTCAAAAGTGATCGACTTGCTCAAGCGACTCGGTCACGAGGTCATCGACGTCGGAACGCCCAATATGGAGCCGGTCGATTACCCGGACGTCGCGGCGCAAGTCGCCTGCAAGGTGAGTAGCGGCGACGTCGACCGAGGCGTGCTGATTTGCGGCTCGGGGCTGGGGATGTGCATCGCCGCCAACAAGTTCGCCGGGGTTCGCGCCGCTCCCTGCCACGACGACCTGACGGCCGAAATGAGCCGCCGTCACAACGATCTGAACGTGCTGTGCCTGTCGTCGGATCTGCTTGGCGAACGTCTGGTCGACCGCATGGTTGAGCTCTGGCTCAATACGCCGTTCGAAGGCGGTCGCCACGCTCGGCGAATCGAAAAGATCACGGAGTTGGAAAAGGGCCTGCTGCCGAAGCAGGAGGGGTAGCTTGGACGGTTAACAAGGCCACGCCAGTCCAAATCGCAAGCGAGGATTGTGGAACGATTCGGTCTTCGCCCGCGCTTCGGCTTGGCAGGTTGGACGCGGTGAGAAGATCGGCCAAGATCGGTCTTTTCTCATGCTATTATGCCCGCCGGACATGGACCTTCGAGCCGTGTGCCTACCTAGTCGGTGGTGAATACCACCCGTGCAAATCAGAAAAAAAGTGAGGATCCGCGCCATGGCAACATCGATGAAACGAGTCGGCTCCCGAGTAACGAGACTGAATTCCCCGCGCCGTGTTATCACCATGGCGGCGATTTCCGCCATTCTCCTGTCGGTGGGTCAATCTCACGCGGTGGCATCGGAAAAGACGCTCGACCTGACGGCCTTCCTCGATCGATTGATCTCGGTCGACCACCTGCCTCAGCCGGTCGACGGCCGCACCCGCATGGAAAGCACCTGGAGCCGCAAGGGCGACAACGCCGATGCGGCCGACTTCAAGCGGCTTGACGGCGAGCGAAACGTGCTCCTCGACGTCGAAGGACCAGGATGCGTCCATCGCATTTTCACGGGACGACTATGGCAGGCCGTCGCGGGGACGAAGATTCGTGTCTTCCTCGACGGCGACGAGACGCCCGTATTCGATATGACTGTCAACGAGTTCTTCAACGATCACGGTGGACCGTTTCCCTATCCGCTGGTGTTTCACAAGACGTACCCGGGCATCCTCTTTCCTATTCCGTTCGCCAAGCATTGCCGCATTGAACTCTACCATCCGGAGGCCAAGAACTGGGGCAACTACTGGCAGGTGACCTATACGCAGTACGCCAAGGACATTCCCGTCGAGACGCTGCGCTGGCCGCTGTCGGATGGGGAGAAGAAAGCGGTTGAACGGGTTTGTCGACAATGGCTCAGGGCCGAGTCGAGTCCGCCCGCCGCGCCGGATACTTGGACGGTTCAACGGACGATCGCGTTGAAGCCCGAGGCATCGGAGAGCATCGACCTGGACGGCGGAGGCGTCATCCGTCAGATTCGCCTTCATTCGACGCCGAGCACGCCGGAAGCGATGAAGCAGGTCAAGATACGGCTTTTGTGGGACGGAAGCGAGAAGGCGGCCGTCGAAATGCCGATCGGATACTTCTTCGGAAACGTCGAAACGGGATATAACGACGAATTCCACTCGCTTCTGATGGGCGTCGGGAACGGCTTCTCCTACTGCCGCTTCCCCATGCCGTTCGCGAGCGGCGCGAAGATGCAGTTCGTCAACGACGGCAACGAAACGGTTGCCTTGCGCGTCGAACTGGACGTCGTTGGGTGCGATCCGCGGATGGTTCCGCCGGGCCGTTTCCACGCCGAACTGCGCGGCACGAAGCTTGAAGCCAATTGGGCCAATCTGGGCGAGATTTCCAAGAAGGGTCCACTCAACTGGCCGGTTCACGAGGTGCTCGACGTCAACGGTTCTCGCGGAAAGTACGTCGGCGTGTTTCTCCATGTCGATTGGCCTTCCGAGCGATGGTGGGGCGAAGGCGACTGGCTGATCTGGGCCGACGAAGAGGGTTGGCCCCCTTCCTATCACGGCACGGGTAGCGAGGAGTATTTCAACTCCGGCTGGTGCGAATTCGACCGGAAGGCGATCTCCGGCATTATCCGCGAGCCCATCATGCGGCCCGGCCACGTCGGCGTCTATTCGTTCCACCTCAACGACAGCTTTTCGTTCTCGAATCGATTACTCGTCGCGGTCGAGATGTGGCCGACAACCGGCCGAGACCAAACGCCCAAGGGCTTCTGGCAAAGCACGGCCTATTGGTACGAATTCCCGCCGCCGAGCCGCGAAGTCGGGAATTGACGGCGTTTTCGCGTCATGCGTCGACCGCCCCCGCGCGGCGTCGCGGTATCGAAGAACCCTCGGTGGGCGATTATCGGGACGAGGTCTCGGCAGGGCTGCCGCCGCCACGGCCGGTCTTCGCGACCAGTTCCTCGACGGCCTCGGCAATGCGTTGCTCGATGCCCGGCGACCAGCGCTCGGTCGGCAAACCATATCCGAAGAACGCCCCCGCCTCGTAGCCGCCTTCGCGCCACACGCGATCGGACGGGATATAGGCGGGGACGGCGGTCGTGAATCCAGCC
>DOEZ01000409.1 GCA_003532715.1 Planctomycetaceae bacterium | reverse complement strand
AGCCCAAAGACTCGTCCGACCGCTCGATCCCGCGGACGAGTTTCTGGAACCATCGTGGGACACGGGAATGGGTTCAGTACGACTTCGAGGAGCCGCGGACCATCTCGTCGGTGAGCGTGTATTGGTTCGACGACGGGCGGCAGGGGTGGGACTGCCGGGTACCCAAGTCGTGGCGAGTCCTGTCTCGCGACGGCGAAGCGTGGAAGCCGGTCGAAACCCGCGACGCCTACGCAACCGCGCGGGACCAGTACAACCACGTAACGTTCACGCCGGTCCGCACGAAGGCCCTGCGGCTAGAAATCCAACTCGCCGAGCCCTGGTCGGGCGGAATCTTGGAGTGGCAAGTTCGGTAAACTCCGGCCGGGCACCGACGCCACGGGGTACCGTGAAACGGTTCCCGGGGCGCCGAGGACCAGTACTTCGATTCCTACCAGGCCGCCTTATGGCTTAATCCTTCCAGGTGGCTTCTTCTTGCTCCAACGCCGCGATCTTGGATTCCGCGTCCTTTGTAGCCCTACTCAGCTTCCCCGACCTGACTCTTCGCGGTCTTCAGTAGTTCGTCCCGCTCTCGCCACAGGCGGAGAAAAACCTCTTGCTCGTACGTCGCCAGCAGCGCGCCGTTAGCGTCGCTCAGCTTCAATCGGATCGTGACTACCTCGGTGGAGGCCGTTATTGCCGCCAGATCGACGCGGCCCACGACGACGGCGTTCGCGGCGGGCGCGTCGACGGTTCTCTCGCCGCCAAGCAACGTCCTTTCCTCGGCGACGACGTTCCATTGAAGGTGGCATCCCTCGCGGGACTCCGGCAAGTCGTTGGCAACCCAAAGTTCCATGGTGTTTCCACGATCGATGAGTTGAAACAAGGGCACCAGCGGTTGGTTGACCTGGGCCATGGTGTAATAGGCTTTCTTGGGGGTCAGGTCGTGGCTGACGATGGACTTGGGCCAGTTGGCCGGCACCACGTCGAAGAAATGGAACTGAAAATAGCCGCCGATCGCGCGTGGCGAAAACCGTAGTCCTTTGCTGGTTTCGGCCACCACTTCCACCTGATAATTCTGGCTCGCCTCGATGTATTGGCCCAGGTTGACCGGCCGCCTGCCCCGCAGACCGACGAACTGCCGGACGTCAGACTTTTCCACCTGCACGTGCGCCCAGAGCGTATCCGCATCAGCAGGCGGCGTCCTTCGCCAGTGCGAGGGATAATGATTCGCCATCGTCTCGTAGCTGTCCAGGGCCTCCGCCCCATACTCGCCCACCAGCGCGAACCGGGCCGGCTGGCGGATCCACCCGAACGTCCACAGCTCGCCTTGCCGCGCGTACCATCCGGGATAACCGTGAACGTCTTGGATCACGTTGGCCCATAGCGCGTCGGGGATGGGATATTGCGGCCAACGACCCGGATAGAGGTTGCCGCTGATGGGCACGAGGATCCGCTCGGGATCGACGGCCAGCACCGCCTCAACGGCTTTCGTCGGATCGAATTTCGTCTCGTTGGCGAGGGACAGAAGCACGACGCCCGGATTGTTGTAGCATTCGCGTGCCAGGACCGTGCCGGCATGGGGTAGCGATCGCTCGTTCAAAGGATCCCTGCCACATCCCTGGTCTTGCTCGGACATCACGCCGTAACGATCGAATAGCTCGCGGATTTCTGGAAAGCAAACGTGCTGGCAGGCGCGAACTACGTTGAAATGCGCCGCCTTGAGCATGAGAATAACGTCGGTCAATCGGTCCATCTCGTTCCAATACCACAGGGCGTTGAATCCCTGGATGTTCGTGCCGCGAACATACAACGGACGCCCATTGAGCAGAAACAGCCCTTCCGGCAAGCCGTCGCGAGGGTGCTGTTTCGAAACCATTTCGAACGAGCGACAGCCAAAAATCGCGTCCTCGGCGTCGATCACCCGAGCGCCATCCGAAACGGCGTCCGCGCTTGCCAACGGTTCGTCGGCGCGGCAAGTCACGCGGCAGCGATAAAGGCACGGAGCCTCGGGCCTCCAGATTTCTGCGTTCGGCATGGAAACCACGAAGGTCTGCTTGGCTTGCCCTCGCGGAACCTCGCGGATTGCGTGGGCTCGGTACGCACGGCCCTCGAAGTTTTCCGGCAAAACGTTCACGTCGAAGGCCAATCGTCCGGCGGTCGCGGCATCGGTCTGGAACGTCACGGTCGCTTGCTGTTTCTCAAGATTGGCCCGAACAAGGATCTCGTCGAGGCACGTTTTGCCCGTCGTCTCCAAGTAGACCTCGCGATGGATGCCGAACCCGGCGCCGAGAAAAAGGTCGTCGTTTTTAAAACCGACAATCGACAGAGACTTGTCGCGAACGTAACGCTGTTGCTTGGCCGGCGGCATGGGAAAGATTGCATTGTAGGCTCGCGGCTCGCCGAACAGCGGACCGCTGGCGACCCGGACGGCCAGCGTGTTCTCGTCCTTGAGCAATCCCGTGACATCGAAGCGAAATGGCTCCTGGTACGTGACGTGGCTGCCGAGTCTCTTTCCATTGAGCCAGACTTCGGCTTCCCAGTCGACGCCGCCGAAAACGAGGAAAGTGCGGCGTTGCGAGCCGGGCGCCTCGCCCCCTTCGTCCTTTGGACGAGTCTTCGCTTCCGTGGCCGAAAAACGCGTGCGATACCAGAGAATGCAGCTCACCGGATGCCGATAAGCGTCGCCCCGATAACGCCACTCCGGCACCGTCGTTTCCTTCCAAGAGGAGTCGTCCAGATCCTCGCGGTGCCAATCGGGCGGATCGGGCCGATTCGCATCCTTGGCCTGTTCGATCTCGAACTTCGTGCGCCATGCGGACTCGAGCGACGTCCGCGAGCGAACCGACAGCGGCCTGGGCAGACTCCGAAGATACGGCGCGTACTGGCGGCGAATCTCCTCCATCCGCGACCGGAGTTCCTGGCGGTCGCGGGGGACGGTCGACTGGGTGGACGCTTGTGGGGAAGATGCCTTGGGATTCTCTTCGCCGTGCGAAGGCGATGCCGCGGCCTGCGACGGAAATGCCTCGCCGGCGGTCACGCGGCTGATGTCGATCAGGTATTGCTGCCGCCCGTTGCCACCGTGCGTGGCGTCGATCACGACGTACTTCCCGTCGCGACTGACGCGCGGATGCAAGTCGCATCGCCACTCGCCGCTGTACACTTTGGGCGAGTGGAATCGTCCGAGCACAACGGCCCGGCCCGTGGGCAGATGGATCAGGTAAAGGGTCTGCTCCCGTTGCGGCCCCGTGGGATAGGTGTCGCACACAAGCCACTGGTGGTTCGTGCCGGGAATGTAGGTCGCGTGGCCGTCGGGGGCAATCCACAGGGTTTCCTTGGGCATGCCGGACCCGTCGTCCTTGTAGACGTTGAAGCCGCCCAGTGCCGAGATGACTGCGTGATCGGGATCTCGCCAGGTCCAGTGGGACGCTCCCCGGGCCGAAAGCAGCCGCAGGTCGCCACCGTCGACGCCGTCCGAGGTGAAGACGCGCGTCCCGCGCCAGCCTTCCCCCGTCCCCCAACGATTGAACATGAGAAACCGCGTTCCGTCCGGGTTCCACGTGAAGTGGCTCAAGTAGTGCTTGTCCTCGGGCGAGGCGCCCGGATAGGGTATCTTTGCGACACGCTCGACCGAAACCAGCAACTTCGTCTCGCCGGTTTCCATGTCCATGGACCAGGCGCCCACGTCGTCGGGGGCCATCACGTTCAGGTTGGGGTCGGGCAGCCCCGCGTACCCGTAGTCCCGGCGGATGTACTGGATCCGCCGGTAGTCGGAGCACACGGCCTTCTTTCCATCGGGTGTGACATACTCGATGGCCATGGGCAGTGTGCGCACGAGCTTGCGAGTCTTCACGTCGAAGACGCGGCAGACGAATCGGTCGCCCTCACGGTCGTTAAAGAGGATTTCGGTTTCCGAGCCGGGGCGCCACTGCAGCGCGCACCCTTGCTGCCAACTCCACGCCCGCGACTCGGCCAGCTCGATCCACCGGTCGCCATCGGCCAAATCGATCATGCCAATCCTTACGACGTCGTCCGGCCGCGGCGGGCGGTGCTCGAAATCGACTTCCATGGCCAACAGGTACCGGCCGGTCGTGTCGCCTTGGAGTTTGTCGTAGTAGCCGAACCAGTGGAACTTGGGCCCCCGCGTGACGGCGCGGATTGTCACCAACGAAGCATCGGCGATCGGCAGCTTCAACACATTCAGCCTCGGAGGCGTCTCCGACGAGGCCGACGCACTGCCAACAGAACCAACGAGCAAGGAGACGAACGCTAGTACCCAGCCGATGATACAAGACTTCATTGTTTCTCTCCTCCATCTAAAGGTGGCCCCTGTTCTCGGGATAGCGACAGAAGCGGAAACGAATCGGTGGACGTGGACCAACGCAACAACCCAGTCGTTGCGGCGAAGTCAGTTTACCTCCGCGAGCGGTACTCGCAACTCCAGGAACCCTGATTTCTCTTCTTTCGCAAAGTGACTTCACTTATGGCGAATTCCGACATAAGATGCACCCGATGGAGGCAGTCGGCCGACAAAAAGGGGCGTTTCCCGATGGTTCTGGGGCTCCGCTCCGAATCGTCCACTGTTCACAATTTGTCGGTAAAGGGCCCCTGGTTTCAGCCGTCATGCGGCACGGCCGAACAGAGGCCGCAGCATGCTCCTCGCCGTGTGCCGCCAACAACAAGCACGCTCCCTTGCTGTACTTCATGGAATCACTATTCAATCCGGCTGTGCCAAATCGCGCAAAATGGCGGTGTCAGCTCTTGACAATACAGGCAGAGTTGGTCCAGAATGACGGCCGTTGGGGTGGTGCGCGTCGAGTCGACAAGAACGCCCGCGGGTCGTGACGAGACCCGTTCCGTTGTTCGGCGTGAGACTTGGATCGGCACGCTGACGCTCGAAGGCGAGTTCCACCCATGCCGTCGCCGCGAGTCTGTTGTTCTCGCTGCAATAACACGGCGTCGCAAGATTTGCCGTTCAATCGCTAGTTCGAATAGCATTCAATCACTCGTTCTAATAGGAGGACGCTAGAGGCCGCATCCGAAGCAGTGGAGCCGGAAGCAGAGTAGGGTGTTCGAGAACAGATTCGAGTCATCGAGAGTGATGTTCATTCTTTCGTCCCTTGTTGCTCTGATTTTCTCTGACCTGCTATGGGAGACTGACTATGAGATGTCATTGGCTTCTGTTTCTTCTGGCGGCGGGCGTGATCGCTGCCACCGGCGCGACGACCGCTCAGGCTCTGACGTGGGCGGATGTGTACGCGTACTATCCGTTCGATAACACCACGGGCATGGTGTTTTCTGACGCGGGTCCCAGCAATGCCGACGCGACGTTCCATCGTCCACTGCGGATCGAGGAACTCCCGGCAATTGACGTTGCGAACGTCACGACAACCGGGAAGATTGGCAATGGGCTAAGCATCGGGAACCGCCCCGTTCCGGCCGAAGGCGGGACCAATCACAACGTCTTGGTCGACATCCCGGTGACTGCCGATCTACCGGCCAGCGGCGATAGTTTCGCCGTCTCCTACTGGCTGAACGTGACCAGCTGGACGAGCTGTTACGGCATGATCGCCGCCTATAACGGCAACGGCCTCAACTGGAACCTCGGGATGCACAATGCAACCTCGGCCAGGGGGCTTTTGGCCTGGACGAGCGACGCCGATGTTGGCGCCGGGGGCAACGCGCAATGGACGGCCAACC
The DNA here is from genome assembly GCA_003532715.1 of Planctomycetaceae bacterium. Lineage (GTDB taxonomy): Bacteria > Planctomycetota > Planctomycetia > Pirellulales > Thermoguttaceae > UBA11386. The sequence continues at coordinate 260 of DOEZ01000409.1, read as the reverse complement.
TCTCGACTGCTGGCCTCGAGGTCGGAACCTACAATCATTTCGTGGTTCAGTTCGAGGGTTCGCTGGGGGTCACGGCCTGCTACGTCAACGGTGTTTCGGTGGTTGACGCGGTGGACGAGAACCTCTTCTGGGGTAACCGCAAGGAAGGCTTTGTCTTGGGCGGAAGAGCACTGGACGCGCGAAATTTCACCGTGCCAAACAGCACTCCTTTTTTGGATGACCTTGCCATTATCGATGGCGTGGTCGATTCGGCCGACGTG
>DOEZ01000684.1:611-4814 GCA_003532715.1 Planctomycetaceae bacterium | reverse complement strand
CCCGGAGGCCGCCACTCGCGCCGACGCCTCGTCGGTCGAGTGGATGTTCCAGGCAACCCAGGCGCAGCAGTTGCGAGCGAACTTTCTGCCACGGCCGCAGATTGTCGACGGCAAGGAAGTGGTCACGTTGACGTTGCGCGAGACGCCCGAGGCGGCGAAGGCATTCGAGGCCGCGGTCAAGACGCAACCAGCCAAGTACAACTCGTCGACGCCGTTTCGCGGGGTGGTCCGACTGGGCGACAAGCAGTACGGATTCGTATTCGACGCGGCCGACGCCGAGAGCAAGGCGTACACCCTTTTGTATTTCGACGCCAACGGCAACGGCGACCTGACCGACGACGGCGCTGTCGAATCGTTCGAGTCGAAGCAGGAGAAGGCCAAGGCCGAGCAGGAAGGGTCGGAGACGAAGGACGACGCCAAGAAGGAAGACGTCGAGAAGAAGACCGAAGTGGAAAAACCGGCCGTCTCGCCGCCCGCGAGCCGCGTTCGGGCGGCCGGCCCCATCCTGCTGCGGTCCGGCATGCTCGGCCGTCCTGGATCGAGTCCCGCGCGGCATCGTTTTCCGCGTGTTGACATGAAGATCGCGGTAGACGGCCGCGAGGTTGAATACTCGGTGCTGGTCTCGGTCTATTCGCGGCTTCAACCGAACATGGGCTATGCCTACGCTTCGTTTGGCGCGGGCGTGTACTACGAGGGCGAGATCGAAGTCGAGGGCCGCGCCCGGCGGGCCGTGCTGGTCGATTACAACAGTAACGGCCGATTCGACGATCGCACCACGCTGCGACACGTCGGCGCCGTCGGCACGCCGCAACGCCTCTATCCAATGTCGGGAGACGTCCTGTATCTCGACCCGAAACCGGTCGCGAACCTCCGAACGATCTACGGACCGTCGGGCGTCGATTTCCGCAACGGCATCGAGAAGTTGCTCGCCCTGGACGGACGCTATTACGACCTGACGGTATCGCCGAGCGGAACGGAGTTGACCATCGAGCCATCGACCGTTGCCCGGGGATTCGTGCGGAATTCGGCCGCCAAGTACTCGGCGGTGATCTTCGGCGACTTGGGAATGATCACAATCAACGGCACCGGCAACGAGCCGGTCGCCGTGCCCGAGGGCGAGTGGCGGTTGCTGAGCTACACGATCGACCTGACGAGCGAGAAAAAGGCCGAGGACGCCGCCAAGCCGCAAGCCGACGAACCGCCGGCCGCCCAACCGGGTCGCATGGTCCGCGCGGGAACGCCGAAGGTGACGCGAGCCTCGGGCGCGGGGACGACGGCCGTCCGGCCGGTGCGCGTCGCGAAGGACGAGACGGTTCTCTTGCCCTTCGGCCCGCCCTATACAGTCGCGCTCAACCCACCCGTGTTTCGGCCCGGCAATGATGAGATGGTTTTCAACCTGAAGTTGACCGGATCGGGAGGCGAGCCGTTGACGAGTCTCATGGTCGACGGGGCGCGTCCGCCCGAGCCGACCATCAAGATACTTGACCCCAACGGCGAGATCGTCGTCGAGGGCAAGTTCAAATATGGCTGAGGCTTCGCGTGTGGGTACTCGTGGCGAGTACCGTCGAAGCTGGAGAAAGAGTATCGCGTTGAAGTTAGCTGGAGTGCCGAACCGTTTGCGTTGACCGATCCGGAACCGACCATTCTCAAGGCGGCGGAACTGGAAAAACTCATCGAGCGTGCGGGCGGCCGAAAGAAGTGATCATCACGGGCCGAGGACCAACCGGTTCTCGGCCCGTGTCTTTTATTGTGGCGGCAGTGATGGACTGCCTCGCGTGGTTCATTTGGCATTTGGAGGGCGATGGACATGAAAAACAAGCGGGTATGCGGGGTCGCCGCGACGTTCGGCGTCGCGGCCATTCTCTTCTTTTCCACGGCACTCGCGCCGGGAGCGACGATCACGCTGGAACGCAAGACGATCGATTCCAGAAAGTCGGACTTCCGCTTAAGGAGCGAGTCGCCCGATTGGATGTTTCGACTGAGCGACGAGCAGAGTTTTCACCTGAACTTCACTCCGCAAACCGTCGTAAAGGACGGGAAGGAAACGCGGGAGTGGCAGGCAAACGAAGACGACGCCACGCGAGACGCTTTCAAGAAGGTGGTCAAGAAGGAACCGGCGAAGTACCATTCGGAGTTTCCGCTGCGCGGCGTGGCCACGTTGGGAGATCGGAAGTACGGCTTCGTTCTCGACGCTCCGGACGCCAAGACGCCCGGCTATGGACTGCTCTATCTCGACCGCAACGGCAACGGCGATTTGACCGACGACGAGGTGATCGAATCGGATGCGGTCCGCCAGGCGCGGGAGAAGGCAAACGACGCAAAACAGAGCACGGACGAGAAGCAAGACAAGGTTAGAGAGGCGGCTGCCGACATGCTTGCCGCGGCCGGCCAGCACTCGGCGGAATTCCCGCGAATCGACCTGACCATCGAGATTGACGGCAAGAAGGTCGAACATCCGCTCTTCTTCACTTGTCACTCGTATCAGACCAACGACTATGCCTATGCCGCGGCGTCAGTTTGCGGCGGCGTCTACTACGAGGGACAGATCGATATCGACGGCCGCTCGCGGCGCGTCGTGCTGGTCGATTACAACAACAACGGACGCTTCGACGATCCTTCAACCGTCAATGCCGTTCAGTACGGTCCAAACCAGCCCGCGCGGCGCTACGTCACGCGAGGCGACGTTCTGTACGTCGATCCCCAGCCGGTCACGGACTTCAATTTGATTTGGGATCCGGCCGGACTCGATTTCCGTCATTCGGTCGAGAAGATGATTTGCCTCGACGGCAAATACCAGGACCTGAAGGTCTCGCCCACCGGCGAGACGCTCACCCTCGAGCCTTCGAAGGTGCCGCTGGGACTGGTCACCAGTCCCAACGCAAACTACCGGGCCGTCTTGCACGGCGACCGAGGGGTCGTTGCGATCAAGGGGACGAAGGACGAGGCGGTTGCGCTGCCGGTCGGCGAGTGGAAGTTGGTCAGTTACGTCATCGACCTGACCGACGTGAAGCCGGCCGACGAGCCGAAGCCGGAAAAGAAACCGGCGGCAGACGCCAAGAAGAAGGGCGGCCTTTGGTCGGCGTTGGGCAAGGCGTTGGGCGAAACGGCGGGCGAGAGTCCGTTGGTCTCGGGCACGATGCCGGGCCAGCGACGCACGACGATGGTCGCCGCGTCGGCCGTCGATAGCTGTCCGGCCGTCAAGGTCGCGGCAGGCGAAACGGTCGTCTTGCCGTTTGGGCCTCCGTTCACGACGACTGCGACGATCTCGCATTACGATCCACGTCGCGACACGCTATACCTTGAAATGGAGATTGCCGACTCGACCGGCGCGCTTGTGACCAACATGAGCATTAACGGAGGTCGGCCCGGCAAACCCAAGATCAAAATCACCGATCCCGACGGCAAAACAGTCATCGAGGGTGATTTTGAGTATGGATGAGGCTTCACCTGCGGGTACTCGTGGCGAGTACCATCCGAGCTGGCCGACGAATATCGCGTCGAAACCACGATGGAAGCAAAGCGTTTCGCGTTCAAGGCCGGCGAGCCGACCGTTTGGAAGCGGACCGACTTGGAAGCCCTTTTCAAGCAATACGGCGGTCGCAAGAAGGCCGAAACCGCGGAAGAGAAGAAGTAGAGGAGACAGGTAGGGTGGGGNNCGGTGGAATTCACGCTTTTCCAACAACACTTGCGGCAATCGCCCCACCCCGCGACAGTGGTCTCCACAACAAAAACAAAGGAGCGAATCCGTTATGAAAAAGCGATTTTGCTGTTTGGCCGGGACGTGCTTCGTCCTGGCGCTGTGCGCCGTGGCGTGGGCCGCTTCGGCGGCCGAATGCGAGTTGCAGCCGAAGTTCCTTGACGAACAGCGTCGGGCGTTGGACACGAGTTCGCCCGAGTGGCTGCTGCGGATCGCCCAACCGCAACGCGTTATTATGAACGTCGCGGCGAAGTCGGTCGTCGAGGACGGCCGAGCGAAAATGGTCGTCACGGTGCCCGACGAAAAGGACAATCCCCAGCTTCAAGCGTTCCGCAAGGTGGTCGAGAAGGAACCGGAGGAATACGTCTCGGAGCGGCCGTTTCGCGGGACCGTCAAACTGGGCGATCGGGAGTACGGTTTTGTGTTCGACGCGGTCGATCGCGAGGCCGGCGGCTGCGGGGTGCTATACTTCGACCGCAACGGCAACGGCGACCTGACCGACGACG
>DOEZ01000684.1:0-529 GCA_003532715.1 Planctomycetaceae bacterium | reverse complement strand
ACGGCCGAGGCCGAGCAGCGGAAGCTGGCCCAGGCGAAGCAGCGATTGGCCGCCGGCGCGCAAAATCGTTTCGTGTACGCCCGATTCCCGCGAATCGACATGAAGATCGACGTCGACGACGAAAAGGCGGACTACGCCTTCTTCCCCGTCGCGTATTCCTACAGCACGCGTCCGTTCGCCATGTTCACCTCGGCCGTGTACCGCGAGGGCCACATCGAGTTGGACGGCAAGAAGCGGCACGTCGCCTTGGTGGATTTTAACAGCAACGGCCGGTTCGACGACGCATTCCTGTGCGGTCCGGCTCGCGATGCCGACGGGAACAGCGTTTCGTTTCCCGGCGAGTTGGGCGACTTGCTTTACGTTGATCCGGACGGCAAGGCCAACCCCTCGATCAGCTACACATTGGTGGGGCCAGAGTGCCGGCACATTGTGGGAAAACTGATTTGCGTGGACGGCCGCTATTACGATCTGAATGTGGCGGCTTCGGGCAACAAGATATCGATTGAACCCTCGAGCGTTGCCGTGGGCC
>DOEZ01000124.1 GCA_003532715.1 Planctomycetaceae bacterium | reverse complement strand
GTCGAACTTCAAACTACTGTAATCTCCGCTGATTATCAAGATTAGTGACTATCAGCGTGAATTAGCGTTCTCCTTCCTTTCCCGGTCCTCGCTGTTGCGTAGTCGTTTCCTTAAGTTCGTGCGTATGGGATTTCCGCGATCTCGCCCCACCCTTCGTCAGCAGACACGCGATAAGCACATGGTCCTCGACACCGCCCAGCATCACGGCGCGACGTTCCAGATTGTGCAATATCCCGGCTACGTAATTGAACAGGCCCGGCCTGACCGTCGAATCGAGCATCGGACGCGGGCATCGCGTGCCGAAAACCAAGTGGACGCCAACAACGTGTAGCGACTGAGCCATCGCAAGCCCCCTTCAGTCTTGCGCTTTCAGGGCGTTCTTTCATTGTGGTTGCCGGTTACCAAGGGCGTTGCCCTTGGCTATTAAGTCTCAGCCCTTCGGGCTGGTGCGCAATTATGCATACTCGCATTTGGCCGCCCATCAGGGGCGTTGCCCGTGGCTATGGAGTATCAGCCCTTCGGGCTAAGGCCGAAAATCAAACATTCACATGCCAGAAATCAACCGTGTCGATCCGCCCCACAAACGGTCTATTTCCCTTCGTTCCCTCTGCGTCTCCGCGTCTCGGCGGTGAACAACGACGGTGAACAACGACCGGCAAAAAAGTCGCGTCAAATCGACGAAATGTGCAATCCGCGGCGTATCCGTTCGGCCCGCCGCGCCTGGTCCATTTTGGCCACGACGTTCTTGACGTCGGCGATGCCGGCCATCGACAAGTCGGGATGCGACCGATCGCTCGAAACGATGCGAATCGTGCCGACGTTGAACAGCCGGTCGATGATCGACTGGCGATAGGTGATGTCGTCCACCTCGACCAAGTCGATCACGTCGGTCGTATGCATGAAAATGCCTTTCTCGTGCTGGAACCGTTGCGACGTGAGTCGGTAACGTACGCCGAGCCGCCGTTGCAGATAGACCACCGCCTGATAGCCCCAGAGCAGGACGATCGCCGCGAGCACGGCGTACCACACCCAGGCTTTGTCCCAAACCACGATCGCCCCGATCAACAGCGCGAGGGTAACCAGCCCGCTGACGACCCAGGCGTCCATCATCGCCTTGCCGCAGTAACCGCCCGACCAGAGTGCTTCTTCCGTGACGGCCGTGCTCTTCGCGCGGGTCGATTCGACCGCGCCGCGGAACCGTTCGCTCGCCGTTTGGCCGGCCGACGTTGGCTCGTCGGCCGCCGGTTGTTCGGGCGACTCCGAAGCCGGATCCTCCCAAGTCTGCCGATCGATTCGGCCGCCGCACTTGTGGCAGTACACCGAGCTTTCGACCACTTCGCTACCGCATTCGGGACATTTCATTGCAATCGATCCTTCTGAATTCGACCAAGAGCAGCCGCCAACAAGGCCCCCATCATACGCCGTTTGGGTCGAAATTGCACGCCCGGTTTCGGGTCGACCGCCCGAAAACGGCCGACCGGCTGAAAACCGCCGTTCTACCATTGGGCCAGGAGCCGATCGGCGGCCAGGCAAACCCCGTCGCGAACCGATTCCTCACCGCCGCGGGCGTGCCGCCGAGCCAGGACGCCAATCCAGTCGGCTCGCCGATTCAACAACCCGGCCGATTCGGCCAGCGCGGCATCAACTGCCCCCACCCCGCCAGGCGAGCGGGGGACGTAAGTCCCCTGTTCCACGCGGTCGTCACCACCGGGCTCAACCCCCCGCTCCATCAAAAAGCCCCCCGCGAACATCGTCGGCATGGGGGCGAAAGCGTCTTGTTCAACCCGGGCTCGCGCCGCCGGGGCAATGCGTTCCCTCGCGGCGACCGGGTCGCCGACCGGCAGGGGGCCGACCAGCACGGTCGCGGCGTCGCGTTGTACTTCGCTCGTCGCCTCGGTTGGAGTGGGCAGCGTCATGCCGAAATGCGCTGCCAGAATCGCCGCGTCGATCGCGTTGACCAAACCGTCGTCGTTGAAATCGCCGTCGGCCCAGGTCATGCCGGACTTGCCCCAGTTGCCCGCCAAAATCTTGGCGTCGGCGGAGTCGACCACGCCGTTGTCGTTCGCGTCGCCGGGAATCAGCGGGAAGGCCCGCATTCCCCAATGGGCCGCCAGAACGGCCGCGTCGATGGCGTTGACTCGGCCGTCGCCGTTGTAATCGCCGTCGGTCCAGTCCATGCCGGATTTGCCCCAGTTGCCGGCCAGAATCTTGGAGTCGTCCACATCGACCTTGCCGTCGTAGTTGGCGTCGGCCATCAGTCGGAACTCGTAGGCGCCCCTGTCGACCGTCGCGTAGATGATCCGCGGCTTGCCGTCCAGGTCGGTCGTTAGCGGGTTGCCCTGGGCATCGACGGCCAAGGCGTTGCTGCCGGCGTTGACGGCCGGGCTGCCGATTCGCAGCCGGAAGTTGCCCGCCACGTCGTCGGCGGTTCCCCAGACGCCGTCGTCGCCGGGGCCCGGATCGCGAACGAAGCCCGGGTCGCCGCCGACAAGGTTGTGGCTGCTTTCGGCGGCCAGCGAGCCTAAGACGTTCGGGCTGGACGAAGCCGTGTTGAGGGCGACGATCGAGTTGGTCGCCGTGACCGTGCCGTTGTAGATATAAATGCCGCCCCCACCCGCACTTCCTGTTGTCCGGTTTCCCGCAATGGTCGTGTTGGTCAAGATCGCCGCGCCGTAGCGGTTGTAGAATCCGCCGCCCGAGCCGGCCACATTGTCCGAAATGACACTGTTTGCGACCGACAAAGTGTTGGACGTGCTTGAGTCGTTGTAGACTCCGCCGCCCGACGTGGCGGCCGTATTACCCGATATGATTGAGTTGACGACGAACATACTGTCGGAACTCGACCCGTTGTAGATTCCCCCGCCCGAGACCGTTGCCGTATTGCCCGAGACGGTCGAATTGGCGACATTCAGCGCGCCGTAGCTATTATAGATTCCGCTGCCCGAGCGCGCCGTGTTGCCGAAGACCGTCGAGCCCATTACGGTGAGCGTGCCGGAGGACTGATATATCCCTCCGCCGTCGGCGGATGTGCCCGTGGCGGCATTACCGGAAACCGTCGAGCACGTGACGGTAAGCGTGCCGGAAGACTGGTATATCCCTCCGCCGTCCGAGGACGTGCCCGTGGCCGCATTACCGGAAACCGTCGAGCCCGCAACCGTCACCGTGCCGGAGTAGTTGGCTATTCCGCCGCCTCGCCCGTAGGTTCCGGTGGCCGTGTTGTCCGAAATGATCGAGTCGGCGATCGTGAGCTCGCCGGAGTTGTAGACTCCGCCGCCGTAGCCGGAGGATCCCGTCGCCGTGTTGCCGACGATTGTCGAATCGAGGATCGCCAAAGTGCCGTGATTGGCGACGCCGCCGCCGTTAAGGGCCGCGCCGTCGGTGATGGTGAGACCGATCAGTTCGACGGGTTCGGCCGAACAAACCGTCAGCACGCGGCTACGGCCGTCGGCATCGAGCGTGAGTTCGCCCAGCGCCGAGGCGTCGATCCGCAGCGCGTGGTCGATCACCAACGACAGGCCGTCGAGCGTGATCGTTCCCTCGGCCAGCGACGCGTCGAACGTGACGTTCGTTTCCGCCACGTTCTGACCGGCATGGAACAACGCCTCGCGAAGCGACGTCTGGCCGTCATAAAAGTCAAAAGTGTCGGCCAGCGTGGTCACGACGACCGACGGCGTTTCGCGGCCCGGGGCCATCTCGCTTTGGAATTCATATACGCCGATATCGACTCGCGCGCCGACGACGCGAGGATTCCCGTCCAGGTCGGCGGCGAGTGCCGCGGGCACGGCATCGCTGTCGCCCATGTCGATGGCCGGGCTGAACTCGGTCAGCCGCAAGTCGCCCCGATCGTCGTCGGCCGTGCCCCACTGGCCGTCGTCGCCCGGGCCCGGATTGCGAACGAAGCCCGGATCGACGCCGAGCAGATTGTGGCCGCTTCCCGTGGCCAACGTGCCGCGAATGTCCGGATCGCCCGGCGCCGCGTTGACTGCGACGATCGAGTTGGTCAGGACCGCAGTTTCAATGGCAAGGTAGACGCCGCCGCCCGAGCCGGATGTTCCGGTGACCGCGTTGCCGGCAATCGTCGAGTTGACGACCGCAAGCGTTGCCAGGGCGTAGAGGCCGCCCCCGCTGCTCGTGGCCACGTTGCCAACGATGCTCACGCCGGTCAGGCCAAGCGAACCGAAGCTGGCGATGCCGGCCCCGCTTTGCTCCGCGCCGCCGGTGACGGTCAGTGCCGCCAGTTCGACCGGTTCGGTCGAGAGGACCGTCAGGACGCGGCTGCGGCCGTCGCCATCAATCACCAACGAGCCGATCGCCGAGGCGTCGACCGTGGCTACGTGATCGACGTAGAGCGATTGGCCGTCGAGCGTGATCGTTCCACTCGACAGCGACGAGTCGAACTCGACGGCCGTATCGAGGCCATCGTGTCCGGCGTGGAACAGAGCCTCGCGGAGCGACGTCTGGCCGTCGTACGGATCGAACGCATCGTCGAGCGTCGTGACGACGATCGCCGGAGCCTCGCGACCGGTCGGCGTCTCGCCCTGGAACTCATACGCGCCGATGTCGACGCTCGCGCCGACGACTCGCGGGTTGCCGTCCAGGTCGGCGACGAGTTCCTCGGGCACGGCGCCGTCGTCGCCCATGTCGACAGCCGGGCTCAGTTCGGTCAAGCGCAGGTCGCCCCGATCGGTGCCACTCGGGCTCGGATTGCGGACAAAGCCCGGATCGGTGCCGATCAGGTTGCGACCGCTTCCGGCGGCGAGCGCGCCACGAATGTCGGGATCG
>DOEZ01000594.1 GCA_003532715.1 Planctomycetaceae bacterium | reverse complement strand
CGGGGCAAACGAGCCGTATTTGGCAAGCCTATCACGACGTCGAGCAGAAGCTTTGCGGCGTCAAGGTACTCCTCGATGACTTTCGGCGAAACCGCGAGCATTTGGCGTATCTCAAGCAGGAGTGGATTGTCGGCGGGAAGCTCGAACACCCACGGATCATCCGCATGCTCGACTTCGCCACCCAAAAGGGCGAACCGTATCTCGCCATGGAGTGGTTTTCGGCACCCAATCTCAAGCAGCGGCTCCGTTATGATTACCAGCAATTCGAGTATCTTTTTCCGAACCTGATCGAGCAGATGTGCGAGGCACTCATTCATCTGCACGACCACGGCTGGGTCCACCGAGACGTAAAGCCCGACAATTTCCTGGTTTCGGACAGCGGCGAGGTGAAACTGATCGACTTCGCGCTGGCACAACGCGCGAAGGCGGGACTCTCGCGGCTTCTCGGGTCCAAGGGAAAGATTCAGGGAACGAAAAGCTATATGTCACCCGAACAGATCCGCGGCGCGGCGCTCGACGGTCGGGCCGACTTGTACAGTCTGGGATGTACGGTCTTCGAGATGGTGGGCGGAAGAACACCGTTTACGGGGGTCAATGCCACGGAACTGCTGACGAAGCACCTTCGGTCGTCTCCCCCAACGATCGAGAGCCTCAACCGCAACATCACGCCCGAGTTTGGTGACCTAGTCCGACGATGCCTGGCGAAGACCCCGTCGGCGCGCCCCGCCTCGGTGGCGGATTTCCTAAATGAAATGCGTATGCTTCGTATTTTCCGCACAGCACCCAAACCACCCAGTGAGCTGCCGAAGAGTGCCGAGTCCGCTGAAATCGACGACTCTGGCGAGGTTGCCTGACAACAGACTCGCGAAGCCCCCCCCCAATCGCCGACTATTTTAGAGATAAGGGTTCCGTTTACGGCATCCAAAGCGGATGTTAGGATTTTACTTGATGCGTGGAAAGTCACCGATTCGCTTTGGGGCACGGCGACCCACCAACATAGTCCACCATACAGGCAACGACCATGGCCATTGGCGACCGACTACCTTTTGAACAACCCATCGCCGAGCTGGAAGCGCGGATCGAGAAGCTCTCGCGACTCTCTCCGCAAACGCCCGAAACAAGAGCCGAGCTTCGACGGCTGCGCCGCGACCTGACGGTGACGACCAAGGACATTTACGGCCGGCTCACGGCGAGCCAGGTCGTGTTGGTCGCTCGGCATCTGAATCGCCCCATGACCACGGACTACCTCGACTTGGTTTTCGATGAATTCGTCGAGCTTCACGGTGACAAGACGTTCGGCGACGATCGGGCCATTCGCACCGGCTGGGCTAAACTCGATGGAATCAAAGTAATGGTCGTCGGCCACCAGCGCGGCAAGAACCTCAAGGAACGCGACGCCTGCTACTTCGGTTGCGCGCATCCCGAAGGCTACCGCAAAGCCATGGCCAAGATGGCGTTGGCCGCCAAGTTCGGCATGCCCGTCGTTTGCCTGATCGACACGCCGGGAGCCTATCCGGGCATCGGCGCCGAGGAACGAGGCCAGGCCCAGGTCATCGCCAAGTCGATGTTCGAGATGTCGCGGCTGCGGACCCCGATCATTTGCGTGGTGATCGGCGAAGGCGGTTCGGGCGGCGCGTTGGGCATCGGCGTCGGCGATCGCGTGGCCATGCTGCAGCATTCCTGTTACTCGGTCATCAGTCCCGAGGGCTGCGCCGGCATTCTCTGGCGAAGCCATGAGTTCAAGGACAAGGCCGCCGAGATTCTGAAGCTCACCTCGAACGACCTGCCGGCGTTGGGCGTGGTCGACGACGTCATTCCCGAACCGCTCGGCGGAGCCCATCGCAACCCGACGCTCGCGGCGAGCCGGTTGAAGATCTACCTTCGGAACGAGCTTCGCCGTTTGATTGTCATGCCCGTCAATGAACTCCTCGACGCGCGGTATCAGCGGTTCCGTTGCCTCGGAAGGTTCCTCGAAGGCCATCAGCCCGAGGACACCGATGCGGGAACGACTGACGATATGCCGGCCGAGAAAAACGCGACGCTCCAGAGACATCGTGTTTCGGTCCGCGTCTGATCACTCGCCCCCCCACAATGCCCGTCCTTGGCCAGGTCGTTGTCGGCGGCCTGCTTCCCGTGCGAGGCCCTCTTCCGTGGCCCCCCTTCCGCCGACCACTTCCGAGCCCGCCCCCACCGTTCGCCACCGAAATCGCTATGCGACGTTTCGGAATGCAACGGGACGCCGTTCGAACCGACGCGGTTCCGAGTCATGTTTTCGGCGAACCGATTCCGCGAGACGGTATTTTCGCGCCGAGTCGGAATCTGACATTCGTCGCGTAACTTGCGCCACGATTTGCCTACCAGGGTGTGCTCGGGGCAGATGAGCCTTCGGCTGCCCAATCGGCGCGAAACGAGGTCAACGAGCTGCCCCCGCAACGTCCGATAATGTTCCTTATGTTCGGTCGGAAGCCNNCGTGATGTCCATCCACGGTCCCGTGGCCCGCTCTTGCCGCAATTCGATCGTCGCCGGCCGTCGCGCGACGCTCGTCGCGCCGCTCGATTCGAACGTCGTGATCGCGCAAGCCTCGCGGTGAATCGACCGACGTCGATCAGGCCGCGCCGCGCGATTCGCCGCGTCACAACCGGATCTGAAAAAACGCTGCTCGGCAAAGCGTTCATGCCTCTTCACCCCCCTGCCCTGCATCCTCGTGCGATCGTCACAAACGGCCCCCCCAACTGGAGATTAGTTGGACGATAGTTAGTACCGACAGCAAACAAGTGTCGCTCTCTTGTGGTCGGCGTTCGGCGCTACTACTGTCGGGCGTCGCCCTTGAAGTCTTCCCACTTCTCTTTGAGCGAATCGATCGTCCCCTCGATCTTCCGCCGCTGCTCTTGTTGCTGTTGGTCCAACTCGCCGTTCAGCTCGGTCATCAGCCTGTCGGGCAGTTCCTCGACCGTGCGAACCACCGGAGGCGTCTCCGGGTCGAGCTTCTGCTGCAAGTCCTCGATGTGCTCGCCCAAGTGACTCGTAATCTCGACCGGCAGCACGGGTGTGGCGTTCTTCAGAAGCAAGGCAATGTAGTGTCCCGATCGCGAGTCCAGAACCCGTTGCCGTGCCGATTCCGAGAGCCCCACGACGAAGAAAGTGATGAGAATGCAGAAAAGCACCCCCTTGGCCAAGCCGAACAGGGCTCCAATCTGGTGGTCGAATTCCTTGAGTTTTACGCGATCGATGAAGCGGGCAACCAGCCGAAAGACTACCCAGATGGCCAGCCCGGTCGCCAAGAACAGGACGAGCGAGGCGAGATAAAGGTTCCACGGCTCCTGCTCGCTCAACTTCGGCGCCAGAACGGCGTTGAACCGCAACGCAACCAAGGCGCTGACAACCACCGAAGCAAGCGAGGCAAGCTGCCAAGCCATGCCTTTCCAAAACCCGAAGAGCGTCGTCCCCACCAGGACCACTAGCATCAAAACATCATAGGACTGCATGGAGAAGACTCCTCCGACTTCCTTCCGCGGGCGATCGTCTCGAAATTCACCGGGCGGCACGCGTACCGCCTCCCAACAAAAGGGCTTGGCGAGTGGTGAGTATACCTTCGCGTCGCCCGGCCATGAATAGCAGTCCCGAAGAATCGGCACCAAGGGCAAGGGGGGAGACTCAACGAAGCAAAGCAAGTTGAAGAAAAGAGGAAATCTAGGGNNACATAGCGGGAGGGACACGGAAACTGATCTTGGCTCAGAAGCCGGCCCACGGTACAAGAACGGGCCGTTTCGACCCTGCGACTCGGCCGTCGAAGAGGGCAGGGCGAACGGCCTCGCAACTGTTCTTCCGTCGCACCTCTCCCCGATACGAATTCCTGGAATCGCCATGGCCGGTTTTCGAACTCACATCACCGTCAGCAGTCTTATGGGCGTCGGCTATGGCGGCGTCGCCCACTGGCTCTACGACGTCCCCATT
>DOEZ01000333.1:2218-8828 GCA_003532715.1 Planctomycetaceae bacterium | reverse complement strand
AGCCGGGCCCGTTGTTCGTTTCGTCCGACTCGAGAATCACATTGAGGGCGTCGGTCTTCATGCCGATGTAAAACGGCCCGGTGCCGGCATAGCCCGCGGGGGGCGAAGCGGGCAGGGTCAGCGATACGTTGAAGTCCGGCCCAAAGCCGCCCGCCGGTACGTCGGCCTGGTGATTGTACCACCCCATGAAGACATCGTCGGCGTCTCCCCAGACTTGGTCTTGGGAGAGGAAGAACTCGACAGAGAATGACGGCGTTACCGTCGTCGGCCCGAGGTTGCGGACCTGCCCTTGGAGGTTGAACGTCTGCCCCCAGGTGATTTGGTCGGGGATGTTGCAGTCGTAGCCGACCAGATCGGGCGGCGGCACGATGAAGGTGTCCCAGTCCCAGCCCTCGCCAAAATCGCCCGGCCCGTTGTTCGTCTCGTCCGATTCGGGAATCTCGTTCCTCGAGTCGGTCTTCATGCCGATGTAGAACGGCCCGGTGCCGGTATAGCCCGCAGGGGGCGAAGCGGGCAGGGTTAGCGAGAAGTTGAAGTCCGGCCCGAATCCGTCGACGCCACCGGCACGGCCCGGCACGTCGGCCTGATGATTGTACCACCCCAACAGGACATCATCCGCGTCTCCCCAGACCTGGTTCTTGGAGAGAACGAAATCCACATAGAACGGCGCCGTCACTGTCCCCGTGCCGAGGTTTCGAACCTGCCCTTGAACGTCGAACGTCTGTCCCCAGGTGATCTGGTAGGGGATGTAGCAGTCATAACCGGTCAGGTCGCACGCGCCAGTCAGCCCGAACAGGAAGTTCTTCCAATCGGTATCGGCAACGAAAGAGAGATTCGCGCTGTTGTAGGTTCCGTGAATGCCGGCTCCCAGTGCCGGCAACTCGATGCTCAGGCCGTTGCCGCGGATGGAGGCTTCGTGCCAGTTCGCGTCCACGGCCGNNCATTCGCTCCGCCCGTGGACACCGAAACCATGAATTCGCGCAGGTCGCGGAAGTGTTGTCCCCATGAAACCGGGTCATAAGCCTGTGCGGCATCGCGGGCCGAGCGCAGCGCGGTCCAGTCGCTGGCTGTCGCCGTCGAGAGTGCCGTGTCGGCGAACGTGTCGAGTGCCGTGGCAAGCAGCCCCAACTGGGGCGTGAGAACCGACGAGATAGTGGTGGGCCACCCCGAAATGCCCGCCCCGAATTTTGAAACGACCGATCGCCCAAGGTCCACGGCGGACATCGCCGGATTCGCGTTCAGGTCGGCCAGGATTGTAGCAAAAGGCCAGCCGTTCAATGGTGTTTCAGCCTCGGAGGCCACAAAAATGTTGCACCAAGGCCGCACGTCGTAGGCAACCTCGGTCATGCCCATCAAGCAACAGTCAAAACCGATGAGATCGAAGTAAACGCCGGCGTTGGAGAGCGCGGTGCGAATCTCGGACATGGCGAGAACCTCCCCGCCGTCGCCGAAGCCCGTGTAGCCGCCGCCGTGATCGGCCATCACCAGCGCGTAGCGGGTCGCCGGATAGGTGGTGGTTCCCCACTCGACAAAGTTCTCCAGCGTGCCGGAAAGCCCCATGTCCAACTCGCCCATGTCGAACAAGGGCGAGCCGATCGTCGTCGGGTCCGTATCGTACCTGATCAGGCCGCGCAGCGTATTGGTCGGCGTACCGTTGGAGCCGTCGCCATCGTACAGGACGGCGACCGTCAGGCCCGCGCCGTACGGCACCGTTTCCATTTCTTGCCTGATCTCGTTGTAGCCCGCCAGCGAAAGGTTGTTGTCGCCATTGTAGTAGACCAACACCGTCCATTGGGCGGCGCTGATCGAAAAGCTGTCGTAGTCCCACCCCAGGCCATAGTTGCCGGGATCGTTGTTCGTCTCGTCCGACTCGGCCACGGACTGATTCACGTCGGTGTACATCCCGATGTAGAACGTTCCCGTCGCCGAGTAGCCGGCGGGGATTGCTCCGGGAAGAGTCAAACTTGTGTTGAACAACGGGCCCATCGTGGTCGTCGGCACGGTCGCCGTGTGGAGGTACTCGCCGAGGTAGATGTCGTCGGCGTCGCCCCAGACCAGATCGTTGGACAGGTAGAATCTCTGCCAGAAATCCGTGGTCACATCGGCGTTGCCCATATTGCCCACGCGCCCCTGGACGTCAAACCTCTCTCCCCAGTGCAGCGCGCTCGGCGTGTAACAGGAGTAGCCATAGAGATCATAGGTGGGCGGGAGCGTGAAGCTGTCGTAGTCCCAACCCAGGCCCATGGCCGGCGGGATGTTGTTGCTCTCGTTCGTCTCCATGACGTTGCCGTTCAGGTCCGTGCGCATCAGGACGTAAAACGGCCCCATGCCGCTGTACCCGGAAGGCGCAGTGGAGGGCAGCGTCCGCGTTAGGTTGATGTCCGGGCCCAGGCCGCCGGCCGACACGTCGGCCGTGTGCAGATAGGAACCCAGGTCCACGTCGTCGGCGTTGCCCCAGACGGTGTCGTTGGAGAGGTGGATTCCCTGCGTGAAGTCCGTCGTCACCGTCCCCGTCCCGCTGTTGCCCACCGCGATCTGCAGGGTGAAACTCTGTCCCCAATCGAGGATGTCCGGGGCGTAGCAGTCATAGCCGTACAGATCGTAGGTGATTGGCTCGGCTGTCACAAGAATGTCGTCCAGGTACCACCCCTCATTCGTGCCGGAGTAATCCGAATCGAATTCAAACTTGAGCGTGTGAGTCCCACCCACGTAAGAACTCAGGTCGCACGTTTGCTGGGTCCATGAAGCCAGAGTGGTGTCGCGCTGGTACAGAAGCGTCGAGTCGATATATACCCGGCCAAAGTCATAACTCGTCTCTATGGAAGGCATCTTGTCCCAAAAACTAAGAGAAGCGCTGACCATGCCCGTAAGATCGACGCTCTTGCTCATATACGCGGCCATGAAATCCTGATACGTCGGGCTGGTTGGAGTTCCTGCATAGCCGATGCCCGCGCAGTAGCCTTTCCACGAGCCNNGCCGGCGGGATTGGCGTCCCCCACGGACCACCCGTTGTCCGATGGGAAGCTCCCCTCAAAGCCTTCCGAAAGAAGAGTGATACTAAGCAGCGACCGATCTTCTAACACCTCGAACCGGCGCAAAGGCAAGCGATTCTCTGGAAGGTTCTTTCGCGTCGTGCGACGAGGCCGCTGATCGAGCCACGGGCCACGAGAGACCCCGCGAAGCACGTCGGATACTCGTTGCGCGAGTGACATGGCTACACTCCTTCCGATTTGGTCGGTTCCCGGACAAGGACAGAACAAGGCGACGCAAGAGGCTCGCGGCGAAATGCGCGCGAAGAGGTCAGAACGTGAGAATCACCGAGGTCTGGTAATATCCCCCCGCCCTCGAGACAGAAGGACATCTCACGAAAGGCACGAAGCTCACGGAGATTGGCGGCAAGACACACCAGGTGGAAGTCTTGCGGATGAGAACAGTCCGATATGCGAGAACTCGTTTTCAACATCTTGATGCTCACGGCATCAGGCTGACATTCACGCCAACATTCGATGTAACTGCGAACATCACGTCAAGGCTTTTCGCGGCTTACCCCCCCGGGAATCCAAGAAGTATTTTCTATTGGGGGGTGCTTTTCTCGCAAGACGGCCCAGTTCGGGGGATACGCGGTTGCAACAGTCAAGGTGGGTCGATCGCGACGAGGGCAGCCGACAAACGTATTGGCTGACGGCGAGATTCGCGACGATGTTTGGATTGCTGCGACGTCGGGACTTGAGTTACCGTCCTCTGAATAACATCACGACCGGCCGGTGAATGGGCGATGAGGAGTGGTTGCTGGCGGTGGGAATCACATCGCCCCCGGCGGCCCGAGCGTATGTGTAGCATCGCCAAAAAGCGAGGAGGACTCGGCGAGCGGGAGGGGAGTGCGTGCGTGCGTGAGATGTCTCAAATGGCTCTGGCTTAACCTACAAGGGGGGCCCTTGCGGACTGGAAAACGACGGAAACCGCGCATCGTGGCCAACGAATTTACGCCGACGCACCGGATGAGGGGGTGGGACGCTTTGGTAGAATAGATTGCGGCACCCAATTGGATCGGTCTCAGGCTGAATGCAAATGGGAAATGTCGGGTCAAGTAAGACGACGATCAGCCGCCCGAGCATCCACACTCGGCACCCACTGCGTGGTGGCACACTTTCTCGGAGTCAGTCCTATGAAATGTAGCAAGTTTTCTCACGGTCCTCGCGGGCAATTCATGTGGATCGTCCTGTTCGCTCTCCCCATCGCGATTGTCGTTGCTTCGAATGTTCGCGCGGACTGGCCTCGCGCCGACGAGTCCGTTCCCATCGTTTCGATGCGAGTGCATGCCGTCTTCTGCTCGGACGACGACGGCTCGCGCCAGACCGACATTACGCCGGCGGAGGTTCAAGCCTGGGTCAACAAGGCCAACGAGATTTACGCGGGCGCGAATGTGCATTTCGATTTTGATCCTTCCAGCGATTGGGAGGCGATCAATAGCACATTGATCAATTCCCTGTCCGGAGTCAATCAGTCGGACTGGATCCAGGCGCGAGACGCCGCCAATGCCGTGGCCGCCGCCACGCCGCACGACCTTGTCGCATTCTTCCGCTGGGGGCCCAACTCCACGTATCCCACCGGCGGCGGCTTCTCCTGGACCGACTACAATTTCGTCGCGATGCCGGCCTTCGACGTGACGACAGTCTGCGGGCATCAGAACATCGGATTGTTCGCGCACGAAGCGGGACATTTCTTGGGGTTGGCGCACACCTTTGGGCCGACGTTTTCTACAGTCGCGCAAGCCCAGACTTATTTTGTGAACAACGGGCGCAACCCTTCGCTCTTCGACGGCGATGGACGCGCGGACACGTTTCCCGATCCTTATGTGTCGGCCGTGCAGTGCAACACCAGCGTTACTTCGCTGAATCTCGACGGCACCGTGTTTCCGTTGCCCCGTAGCAACATCATGACGTACTACGAACCGCGCCGCGATCTCTCGCCGTCGCAAGCGGCCACCGTGCGTCAGACGCTCTTGCTGCGATCCGGCCAGAACTTGACGCAACTGGTTAGTAACTCCCCCGGCCACGTTCTAGAAGCGGAGATCCACAATCCAACCATTACTGGGGGGTTTGCGTTCTATCAGAACATGTCCGGCTTCCTGGGCAGATGGAGCGGTGATAGTCAGTTGTTCTGGATCGATGGTGGCGCTAGCGGGCAACTGGCATTTGATTTTCAAGTCGACGCGGCCGGCACGTATGAAATCTACGGCGGATTCACCGCCGCGCCGGACTACGGTGTGTTCACGCACGTGATCAATGGCCAGTCCGGGCAGCCGCTCGATCTGTATAGTCGCGGAGTCTTGTCCACCGGCGCAGTCTATCTGGGCCAATACGACTTGAGCTCCGGCGCGAATGAATGGCTGGTTCAGACGAATGGCAGCAACCCACTCGCCAGTCCAGTGCGCTACGGATATGGACTGGACTACATGCTCTTGGTCCAAGTTCACGAGCCCATTCCCGGCGACGCCAACGGCGACGGCCGAGTCGACGACCTGGATGCCAAGACCTTGGCCGCCCACTGGGGCCAAAACGGCGGCTTGGCTCAAGGCGATTTCAACAGCGACGGTGTGATCAACGCCCTCGATGCGGCCATCCTGGCGGCCAACTGGGGCCATGGCCCGACCACCGAGCAGGGCAACTCTTCGACGGCCGTGCCCGAGCCGACCGTGTGGGCGATGCTGGCGTGCTTGGTTCTTCTGGCCGGTGGTCGCCGGCGGCGAGCGAGGTGCGGTTGATTCGGGACGGGCGATACACCAGGGGCGATGGTTGTTGACCCCGGCGAGTCTGGTCGCAGCGCGATCACGTTGCCGCGTAACCCCACCCCTGTCGGAATCACTCGGTGACTGTCTCCCCCGATAGCGAAAAATCAGGCCGTTTCTTGGCCCTATCAGCAGTCCTGAATCTTGACACAACCGCCATCTTTTCACACACTGGGGAACTGGTGCGGTATGCGAACACGTTCTGCTCCTGGGGAGGTGGTGCGATGCGTGCTCGTCGATTCGGCCGGCGTGAGCCGTCTAATGGTTGTGTATCTCGTCATGTGGATTCTCGATTTCAATACCTGACGCGGCGTTGGCTCGAACCGCTGGAGGATCGGCGGATGCGGACCGTGTTTCTGGTCGATTCACTCGCCGACACGGTTGCGGACGACGGCGCGGCGACACTCCGCGAATCGCTGCAAGCGGCCAACTCGAACACGGCCCTCTGGGGCGGTGCCGTCCCGGCCGGCAGATCAACGGTGGCCGACGAGATCGCGTTTGAAGCCAGTCTACGACACGGGAACCGGTGGATTCGCAAAATGCTCGACGCCGACCAGACGCCCGATGCGAGCCGGATCTTCGTCCACGGGGACTGTCCCGATTTTCGCGACATGGGCGATGGCTATGCGAAAGACGCAGCCGCCGCGAAAATGGGACTGTCCCCCTCGGCCAGATCGTGCTGGATTACGAGGGGGCGGGGGGCGCGGGGTTGGGGGCGGGCGACCTGGCCCATCGCTACCTCTGGGGCCCGGCGACCGATCAACTGCTGGCCGACGAGGCGGTGGACTGCGGGGCCGGATCAAACGCCCGGCACGGCCGACG
>DOEZ01000333.1:0-2184 GCA_003532715.1 Planctomycetaceae bacterium | reverse complement strand
TGTACACGGCCCGGCCGTTTGACGCGGAAACCGGGTTGCAGAACAACCTCTATCGGTGGTATGATCCGGCCGTCGGTCGCTGGCTCGCCGAAGACCCGATCGGCTTCGCGGGCGACGTCGGCAACTTGTATCGCTACTGCGGCAATGCGGCCACGTTCGCGATCGACCCGTCGGGGTTGGTTGCCACGGGGTATTTCGTCATCTCGACCGTTCCGGCGCCCGTGGTAATGCCGCCATCCGGCGCGAATGGCCCTGGTGATTTTGCCACGGATGGCGGCACGCTGATCGTGAATCCGTTCACGGTCGATGACGAATCGCTTGACAAATACACGCAGACACAAGAGTGGATCGATCTCGTGATAGGTGGCGGGTTTCGTCCCNNCCCCGCCGATGTTTGAAAAACTTGACCCATTTGCGCCGAGGACTTCCGATTTCCCCGATCCGATGACGCTCTTTCCTTCCGAACCGACTTCGCCACGAAACAACAACGATCCCTCGCGTCCCAAGGGTTGGGAGATTGAGCTCCCAGAGGGTTTTCAAAGCCACACTCCGAGCGTGAAAACAGAAGATGGCGTGACGGCAAAACAGTTTTTTCCCGCGCAAGGCAATACTCCGATCAAGCCGATCATACCAGGCAGTTCATCGAATGACCTGATCCCGAGCAGGCATACACGTGTGGGCGTCTCGGAAATGCCAAGT
The DNA here is from genome assembly GCA_003532715.1 of Planctomycetaceae bacterium. Lineage (GTDB taxonomy): Bacteria > Planctomycetota > Planctomycetia > Pirellulales > Thermoguttaceae > UBA11386. The sequence continues at coordinate 1,485 of DOEZ01000333.1, read as the reverse complement.
TTGGGATCGTATGAAGGAACCATACGACCTAGCTGGAACCATGGTCCCGGGGTCGGCGTCCAAGGAACATGGCGACCACTAGGGTCGCACGGTATTGGAAGTAGGCCGATTGATGTGGGTATACATGCACCCGTGGATGTTCAGATTCCACGGCCAATTCGCATCGATTTCCCTGACATTGATTGGAAAGGTATCCAATTCGAATTTGGAATACGTTACTGACAGACTGCTCAGTGAATCGTTATGAAACGGCGAATAATGTCTGAGCAACACACGTGGTCAGGTTCCGCGTCTTACGCCGCAGCTTCTTTGGCCCCACCCCCGCATCTTGGTGAGTTTGCTGAATCCGGGGGGCGTTTCCAACAATCCCCAGTGTTTCTTTTCCGAGCTATCTGCTGTCCGCTCAAGGAGGGTGATATGAGGCATTGTCCGACGCAAGATCGATATTACTCACCAATTCGTCTCTTGATCATGGCTCTGGGTATCGGAGTCTTGTTGTCTCTTCCCGCAGTGTCACAAGCGTCCTCCGATGAGGAGGCTAACGAGGCGATGGAGCAGGCCCATCATTGTCTCGTCCGGGGTGAATTCGAAGCAGCCCTGAATCATATCAACCGTGCGGTCGAGCGGGTTCCCGGTTCGGCTGTTGCCTATTACCGACGCGGCTTGATCCTTGCTCACGCGGGGAACCTGGATGCCGCACTTCACGATTTCGACCGAGCCATCGATATCGATCCTCGCTTGGCCAAGGCATACACCAGCCGAGCCACGCTTCATGCCAAGCGAAAGGAACTCGACCGCGCGTGCGGTGACTATGCAAAGGCGATTGAACTGGATCCGGACGACCCCGAGGCCCCATATCCTTACGCCTCGGTCTTATTCCTTCAAGGTCGTTTTGCCGACGCGATGAAGATGATAGACAGAGCTATTGCCGTCCATCCAACACATGCTCCAAGCCACCTTCTCCGAGGAAAGCTTCTTGCGAGACAAGGCGACCCGAATGAAGCTCTGCGTGCCTACGCGCGTGCTCTGGATTCGAACCCCGAGTTTGCTCCGGCCTATATGGAACGCGGAATCGTTCACGCTGCCCAGGAAGACCGAAAGAAGGCTCTCGACGACTTCGACAAGGCAATAGCATTGGATACGAAAGATGCTCGCGCCTACATCTGCCGTGGCGACTTGCATGGACTCGAAGGACGGTACCGAGCCGCTATTGAGGACTTCTCCAAGGCACTCAGGTTGGATCCCGGCGCGGCCGACGCACGCTACGGGCGAGCGAACGCCTCTCGATTCCTTGGCGATGTTTCGTCGGCTCTCGCCGATCTTGACCGAGCGATCGAGTTGGCGCCCCGCATGTGCGAAGCCTATGAACTGCGCGGCACCGTGCGCCTTCTTCAGTTACAGTCCAAAGGTATTACCTCCGATTTCGATGAGAAGAGCGAGCCGGGCTCAACGACCAACGACTCCCAAGCGAGGCAAGACGCGAAC
>DOEZ01000672.1 GCA_003532715.1 Planctomycetaceae bacterium | reverse complement strand
CAACGCCATGCCCTCTTCGGCCGTCCTGGCATCTTCGGCCGAAAGAGAATCGGAGGGGAGCAACTGACTTGCCGCTTCGTCCATTGCCCGGCCGATCGGATGAAGCCCCACGACGGCCCATTGCATTTCGCTCGTCCCCGTCCGAAACCGAAGCCCGACGAAACCGTACTGGCGTTCCGGCGGAGCCAATCGAATCACATGCACGTCGATCGAACCGCTGGTCGCGAAACCGTAAATGTCGTCCCTGGTCATGTCCTCGCCGTCCTNNCTTTCGCTCCGCGAAAGCAGCGCGAGCCACGATCGACCAACGCCGCACCCTGCCATCCAAACCCAATGCCGCCCACATTCGCCCAACACACCGCCACCGTCGTTGCCCACGCAGGAACCACGCCGCGACAAAGCCCCGCCGCCGCACTGGCCGAGCCAGCGGCACGCTCGCATGGCCCTATCCCGCTCTCACATCCTCCGCGACCAACGAATGAGGAAGAACCCCTCAAGAGCGGGTCGGTAAGCCATTTCGGCCCTTCGACAATCCCTTCTCGGTACGACTCGTCCCCATTTCCTCAATTGACATCAGCCCCAAGAACGATAGAATCGAATGGAGTCAGTGGACAAAATTCGGCTCCATGCCGTGTGGTCGCGGGATGCGTCCCGCGAGACCCTATATCCGCTGACTTGTTGTCGCGTCGCCAAAAGCAGGCAAGCGCGGGAATCATTCCAGGTCGTCGCCAATCGACGGCAGCCCGTAATGGGTGGGATACTGGAACCCGGGGCCTGCTTTTTCTATTGGCCGCACCTTTTGGCAGCGCTCGGCGACGACTTCCGACTTGACCCGGTTGTTCCGCTATGCCGAATGCGCTTCTCGTTCGACCCTTGCCACAAACTGCCCAATCTCCTTCTCGGGCACGCTGGCAACCTTGTACTCGTCCAGGAGATGCCCCACCCTGTTTGCGATAGCCTCTCCAACCTCGCTCTTGGGAAACAGCGAAACGACGATAAGCTTCTTCTTGCCCTCGCCGTTTTGGTAATGTCGCTGGAGCAAATCGCCCTCGAGAGCGAGCCGTTCGGCCGCCGCCATGGCGTTGTCTTCCTTGTCGGAAAACCGTTGCGGCCGCACAAGATTCAAAACGCCGTTGGTGTACGCATACGGAATGCGCAGCGACCGCCCCAACACGGGAACCGTGACGTTCAAGTTCAACTGGGCCCGATCTTCGCGATGCAGTTTCTGAAAGACGTCGTCCAACTCGGGCACCCGCCGCTCCGCCGTTGGCGTCCGCGACCATCCTCCAACCAACTGCGAAAAGAGACGATCAAGATCGCGTGGCGGATCAAAGACTTTGACCGGCCGTGGACTCGTCAGCTTCAGGTCGTTGCCTCGCGTATTCGCGAAAGCTTCCAGGTCGTCGCGCGACTTGAACGAATTACGGTCGATCTCAAGGCGGCGTTCGATCGCCCGCTTCGCCGAGTTCAAGGCGTGCTTGTCAATCTGATCGCGACCGACCAGTTTTGCCGCACGTTGATTGCCCGCCGACGTGCGAGCGCCGATGTAATCGGCGTCGGGGCAAAGCAAGATCACGCCCACATTGACCGCCTCGAGACGCGATGCGTCCGGGCAGAACTGAATCAGGCTGTAATAACCGCGTTTGGGTTCCATGGCGTGCTTCTCCGTCAATGACGGTTGTCAAAAAGCTGGTCCGGCCAGCATTCTCGGCTGACCAACTCAAGAATTGTGTTTCCAACATACTCAGCGCGTCGGCAGACGAACTCCACCAGTGCCGAAGCCGCCTCGGGGCGGACCTCCCATGCGTCGGGGATCGTCGCGACGACGTCCAACACGAACTTGTGGTCTAATTCGCTCAACCGGTCAATCCCAGCTTCGACGTCCTCTTGCCGAATCTTCGGCTTGAAGCCGGGGAACAGCCCGTAAAGCCGAGAGTCCTTGATCCGGTTGATATGGGCGATTCGCTCATCGAGTTCACCGCCCGAGGTGAAGCAATGCGAGTGGTCCATCGCGATCAAACGCGACTTTCCCACTCGCCTATCGACCACGGTCTCCAAGAACACATTATCGAAATTGGGCCTGCGTGAAGTCAAATCGGGAGGATAGCGGTCGGCGTTCCTGACCCACGTGTCGAACACCACCAGTTTGCCTACATCCCCCGGATTAACCAGGGCATCCAGATCCTTGGCCGCGCCGCTCCATGAGTTTCCCTTTGCCGCACGGGTGACAAAGGCAGGGCCCGAGGCGGCTATCCCGCCGCGAAAGAACGGAATCTCATCGACGGTGGCGTCAATTTCCATGATCGCGAACTCGAAGGTCGTCAACCCCAACCACTTCGCCAAGTGCGTCCCGACCCATTCGCAAGCCAGCGGATGCGGCCCCTGCCGATTCCCCATGGGTTTGATATAGGCATCGCCGGCGTCGGTGAGAATCCGAACCGTGCCCATACTCGTGTCGAGCGACACTCCGTGCTGTACGAAAGCCGTCGGTTGCCAGTTTCCGATTGTCGGCGGGTTTGATTCGTTCATGTCATGCATTGTCGCCCATTTCATCACTCGCCGTCACGAACGCCCCCGGCCAACCGCCGTGCTGGTCGATCACGTCGTCGATCTCGCCCATGATGCGAATCGTCTCGTTCAGCGCGACGACGATCTTCTGATAATGGGCGATGTCCTCCTCCGAAAGAGTGCGGCCCTTGCGGTCCTTGAGCCACTTCTGGCACACCTGGTAGCCGCCGATGTGGAAGTTCCAGACGGCCTCTGGGACACCCTTGAAGCCGATGGTCCCGGGGCGCTGGTTCGCCCCTCTTCCACAACTCGGTGCGTCGATCCAGACGCCGTTGTCACACCACGCCACGCGGCCGACCTCGGGGTTCTTCGGGCCGATGTAGCTCGTGTTGAAGCGGTCGAGCGTGGGTGACTCCATCAGGTGCAGGGCGACCAGTTCGTCGCCGAGCCGGGCCAACGCGCGGAATAGATCCAGACTCCCGGTCAATGGCAGCCGCGGGAAATCAATCTTGAGGAACTCCGCGTAACGGCTCCGGTAGCCGGGGCTGTGTAACACCCCGTAGGTGTAGTGGAAAATGTCCTCAGGTGTAAGACCTTGGGGCACCCCTGTTTCCCCAAGTCCGATGTTGAGCGTTTGGCTGAGAGCCTCAACAAAACGACGTGTGAAATTCGGCGTGCGTTCGGAGAAGAACTCGCCCGCCTCAGGATAGCGATAGATGGGTAAAGAAACATTCCCGCCACGATAGAATTGATTCAGGTCGGTCACAGTCTTGGTGCAAAAACAAATGTCCCAACCCCCTCCAACAACGTTGCCAGCGCGACCAACGCACAACGCTCGATTCTCCCGACAAAACATATGCTCATGCACGGAGATTTGCCACTCTTGAATGATTGGCCTCTGAAAATACGTCCAGCGTATATCGAATGGGCGGTAGCTCGCCTCTACGATTCGCGACGCCTGAAACTTCAAGGCTCGACGCACCTCCGCAATTCTGAACGCCCTGTAATCGCTGATGCCGTAGCGTTCTCGTAGCGCTGCATCGGAAATCTTCAAGTCGAAGAAATCCCGTAAACGTGCTTCAAGCTCAGTCCGCACAAACGCAATGACAAATGCGTCTCTTCCGGTCATGAACCCGTTCCCCTTGGCGGAGAAGGCGTCGGTCACAGAGATCCCCAAATCATATTCTTCACGGAGGGAATGGTCTGACGACACGAGGAGAAAGAATGGAGGTGCCCAAGTCAGTGCTT
>DOEZ01000143.1 GCA_003532715.1 Planctomycetaceae bacterium | reverse complement strand
GGGGGTGACTTGCGCGTAGATACGTCGGAACCAGCCCACATCGACCGCGCCGGCATTCCGATCGCATTCGGCGAGCGGCGTCCGCTCGGCAATCAGCCGTTGCCACGGCGACGGCTTTTCAGCCTCGTTGTCCTGCGAATCCATCGTGGCGTCAGAATCCTGCTCGAGACCCGCCCCGGCGGCGGCCTGCTCGGCGGCGTCGCTGGTGTATCGCATGTGTGCCAGAAACCAGTAGAGAGCCTCAGTCAAATCATCCCAACGCAAATAGCTCTCGACGTGTCTCGCCCATTGCGGCCCGACGAACGCGAGTTGCAGTATCAGTCTTTCGTCCACCCGGCCGTCGGCAACTGCCTCGCGTATCAAGCGACAGAACGCCTCCGGCGTTTCGTCCGGCTTGGGGTGGGTGACGCTGGCCAGTTGGGTCAGCGTGCAGACCTTGCTCTCCTTGCCGGTCTTTTGCCAGCCGAGCGGCACTTTGAAGCCCTGCTTGCCCAGTGCTGTCAATAAACGCACGAGCAGATCGGTGCCCCACAACGAGCCTACGTGCCAAGCCGGCGCCGTGGCGGCCGTCGGCGTCTCGCCGCGAGCCAACTCGATCTCGACGATTCGCGAGCGACATTGCTCGACGAGCCGGCCGATCTCCGGGTGCGTGGCCAGGAATGCCTCGCTATCCTTATCGAGCTTGCTCTTGGTCAGTTCCTCCAACGAATCGAAGTTCTGGGTATCCCACCGTGTACGCCGGTCAGGGCCGAGAAGGTGATCGAGCAGGTCGGCCGTCGTGGACGCGCCGTGGTCGTATGCCGTCGTCAGCACCGAGAAATCGGGACGTTGTCGCGCGGCTCCGACGAACGGCTCGTCATGCCATCGCGCGAGCGACCACCAACGCGCGGCCTGTCGTGACGCGAGCGACTTGCGATTTCGCCTGCAGCCGAGTTGGAGATGCTTGGGCCATAACTCGAAAGGCTCCGTATTTCGCCAATCAGGGTTTTCTTGATCAAAGTAATAGCCCCGCTGTTCGGGAAGGTCGCTCAGCTTCTGCATGTCCTTCTTCGGGACCAGGGCGAACGAGGCCTCAGTGGCGTCGAGCAGAAAGTCAATCATGCCGGCCGGTTGGTTCAGGTATGTCAACCAGGCAACCACGTGTTCGACGATATTCTTGTATTTCAACTTCACGCGTTTGAAGCCACAAGTGAGGGTCGAGATAACCTTCTTTCGCTCAGGTGAGCTCTTTCCCCAGGCAAGAAATCGTTCCCAGTCCCACTCGGTTTCGGTCAAATCGAACCACGCCTGGGTACGCACCAGTTCTAGTCCGTCTTTGTCTCGCTGCGACTTCGGACGACTGGCAAGCCATTGCCGCCAGAGGTCGAGCAACGGCAACCCGTTGGTCGATGTTTCGGGCGGTTGGTTCCAATCGGGCCACGGCAGTCCATATTCGATATTGCCGAGAAGCTCTTCCACTTCCTCGCCCCAGCGGTTGTACCGCACCGGGGTCTCGCGGTGCTTGTGGACCAACTCGTCGAGCGATTGCAGGCACTCGACCGCCGCTTTGGTGACGAACTGCACCTTGCGAGCTTTCGGGGCGACCAAGGGCGTCCGTTCGGCGGGGTCCATGAGCCCCAGGGCGTTATCGAGTGTCACTTGCTCGGCCGTCGCGCCGACGATCGCATCGACCTGGGTCTGCTCTTCCTCCGAGAGCCGCTTGCGGTCGTTTTGATAGACGCCGGCTCGGTGTTGACAGGCCTGGCGACCACGGTCTGCTTGCGCAAGTTGCCGCAAGAGTTCCAGTCCGGCAAGACGCTGCAAGACGTTCTTCGACTCCAGCAGCCGCTCGGCACTGGCCATGGCTTGGGCATCGGCCTGCCGCAGCAGCAACCCGAGCACCCCTTGTCGCAAGTCGCTGGTCTTGCGCGTCAGATAGCCTTCCAGTATCTCGCTTTCGCCCGGCTTCAGCTTCACCTTGCCCAGGGCCTCGTAGGCCGCCTCTCGTGCGTAGCTGCTTGTATCGCCCGCGAGCTGCAGCATGGCATCGCGCGTCACCCGATCCCATTTCTTCTGTTGAGCCAAGAGTCGCGTGACCTCGGCACGTTGGTTCGTGTTGATCGACGGCAAGTACGGAAGCAGCGCGGTGGGCGGCCTGTTGCCCAGCGATCTAACCAGATGCCAGGCGACGTCTTCGCGAGATGCCTTCTGCTCGGTCCACGGCCACACGAGCGGTTTAAGTTTGGTGGGTTTGGCCGGCAACCGCTGGAAAAGCCGCTCCAGCCGCTCGAAATGTCCGTCGGTCGCCTCGACTGCCGCTGAACCCTCGTCCTCCTCNNACCCTGCAACGCGCACAAGGCCACGCGCAAATCGTCGTCGTCCATGGCCGTGGCCCGAGCTGATCCGGTTTCGGGCAATCCCAAGTGGCTCAAATGCAAGGCCGCCACGAAGCGAATCTCCACATTCTCGTGGTTCAACAGCTTTTCGGCCACGGGAATCGACGCCATCGCATCGTCATAAGCAAGGGACCAAAGGGCCAGGAATACCGCCTCCGGGGTATCGCCTTTCAGGGCATTGTCACGCAGCTTCGGATCGTCAAGATAGCCAATCACCTGGTCGATCGTTGCATTGACGGTTCGAACGCTCACTGAGTCCCATGACAGCCCAAACCACACATTCGCCGCGCGAACCACCGCGCTGAAACGAGCCAGGTCGTGATCGCGGATCAGCCGCAACATCCGCCGGAACGCCTCGGGGTGAGCTTCGTCGACCGTTTCAAGGATCACTTGCCGCAGACCCTCTTGACGCTGTGCCGCGAGGAGCGTCTTTTCCATCAGCTCCCACCCCTCGGGACGCGATGTCATCAACAAGGCTCGGGAAACGTGGCGGCCCATCGTGCCGATCTCGTGCTCGCCGCGGACCGACTGGCAGAGGATATCGAACAACGCGTCGCCCCTCGGCCCGCCCGCATCGATCAGCGCCGCCAAGAACCGGCCGATCGCGTCATGGTCCAACCAATAGCCCAAGTGAGCCGTCCACGTCGCCAACCACGCGGGTGTCGCCACGCCCGATCGAAACGAACTCGCGATGCGTATCAGTGCTACTAGCCACGAATCACGCGCCGCGAGAGTGGCCCGCGGGTTGTTCGGCGCGTGGAATGATCTGCGAGCGTAGCCCTCCTGATAGGTCGACTTCTTGAGAAACTGCCACCCGGTCTCGACGTCGCGCGCCATGTCGCCGAACCAAACAACGAATAGGGTTTGCCGATCTTTGACGGGTAGTGTGTCGAGTTGGCGGAACGCGTCGTTCCGGGCGCGATTTCGCTCTTCGACGTTCTTCATGGTCGCCGTGACGGGATTGTCCGGGGCATCATGACAGAGCACAAGATAGGCGATCGTCCGTAGCTTCGCGGGGAGCTTGGGGAGCTTCTTGAAGCGGGTGGAAATGCATTCTTCAGTATCGAGTTCCCAGGCGTCGAGTTGTTTCTTGGCCGTTTCGGGAGAAATCATCTGGTTAGCCTCCAGACAGCAGGGTTAAACGGATGAATGTGATCTGACTGTCGGGTTGGAGGAAGACCTGTCGGTCGAGATCCTCCGCTTGTCGCTCGTCGATCACCGCGAAGTACAAGCCGTCCTCGAAAGCCTGAATCGCCGTGCCGACGGCCGCATTGGGGTCGACGTCCTGGGGCTGGATCTCGCTCCCTCCCGACTCGACTTTGCCTCGCTCAACCCCCTCGCTGATTTGCCCAGCGGTCAGTACGCGGAAAGTCAGGCGATCGCGCTGCCGCTTCTGGAAGGCGGCGACTTCCTCGCGCACCACGTGATCGATCAAGTCGCGGAGCGTTATTCCGCCGTCGTCACGCAGGCCAGGCGGAGGCGCCACCGCGAAATCAGCGAAGAGCGGCTTCCTCGCGCCAACCGACTTTCCACGAATCGTCAGCATGATTCGGTCTCCAGAGAATCCCGAAATTCAAGCGGGCCCCAATGCCCGTTACCACGGCAAGGTCGTTGCCTTCGAATAGAAAACGTCACTCCACGCGGTTTGCGTTTGACGTCGGTCCGGCTACCCGGGAGGAGTGCCCATCGCCTGTGCGGCCGTCGCGTTCCATACACGTTGCCGCATTGATATCCAACAGAAGTTCTATTGTTGGCTTCCCGTTCTGTCAATACCCTTGAAAACCGCTACTTCTCCGGATTCAAACACAAAACCTCGTACAGCCATTCCGGCGAGCCCGGATTGCCGTCGCGGCGGCGGTGCCAGTCGCGGTCGGTCGGCGCCAAGGCGTCGTCGAACGGCCATGCAGTGAACGGTTCATGGCCCAACGCATCGGTCAGTTTGGTTGAATCCATGGTGACGTCGCCGGCGCGAGGGGGAATCGGCCCGGAATGGATGCGAGGGATCGTCATCAGACAATCGGGATCGTAGCCGCCCACGCGATTGATGACTTGCGCAATCTCGTAGAGACTCAACCGCCGCGGACCGCCCGCATGATAGACGCCGGCCAACGAATTGCTCAGCAAGACGGCGAACAGTTCGTTCATGCAATCGGTGTAGGTGGGCGTGCGAATTTCGTCGAAATAGAGCGTCGCCGGACGCGACTTCTTGAAACGCGACGCGATCCAATCGATGGCGCCGGCGTGGCCGTTGGGGCTGACGCCCATCGGCAGCGAAATCCGCAGAATGCACGTGTCCGGGGCGGTGGCCAGAACGAGCCGCTCGGCGGCAGCCATGGTCTTGCCGTAAACGGTCACCGGGTCGGTCGGGTCGTCCTCGACGTAGCCACCGCCGCGCCGGCCCGAATAGACCAGGTCAACCGACAGGTGGACCAGTCGAACGCCTCGCGGCGTGGTTTGCGAGAGCAGGTTCAGAATTCCGTCGACGTTGATCCGCCAGGCCAACGCGGGATCGAGTTCGCACGGCTTGAGCGCGCAGTTGCCCGCGCAGTTCAACACCGAGGCGAAACAGTGCTCGTCGAACAGCCGCGCCAGGCCCCGCTGGTCCTCGGCGTTGCAGGCCACGATGCCCGGGCCGGTAAGATAGTCGCTGTCGCGTTGGCGGATGCCGATCACTCGGCCCGGATACTTCGCCTCGAAGTAGCGCATGGCGTTGTAGCCCGCCACGCCGGCAATGCCGGTGATCAACAACGGCAGCGGCGGGTCGGCAACGGGGCGGGCACGGCGCAGCATGAGGGGGTCTCGGTGTTCTCGCTACTCGTCGGCCAGCTGTTTTTGGAGATACTCGATGGCCATTTCGAGCTGCGGGTCGGAGAACGGTTCGTCCTGCTCGACTTCGGTTTCGGCAGTCTTTTTGTCGTTCGACTCGCCGTTTCTGAACGTGTCGCGATGGCGTCGCGCCTTGAAGAACGCGGGCAGATCCTCTTCGGCAATGGCGATCTCGAACCCGTCGTCGGGCCGGATGCCCCACTCGTCGTTCTCGGCCGCGTCCTTGCCGCGATTGATGTTGGCGCCGCTTGGCCGCCAGTAGCTCGAAGCGGTAATCTTCATCATTCCCCGCCTCTTGCCATTTTCCGAGTCGAGGTAGACCAGTTCCTGGACCACTCCCTTGCCGAAACTCCGTTGGCCGATGATCGTTGCGCGATGATGATCTTGGAGACACGCCGCAATGATCTCGGCCGCGCTGGCGCTGTACTGGTTGATCAGGACGGCCATCGGAAAACCGCCGTACGTGCCTTCGTCGGTCGCATGGAATTCGGCCGAAACCTTGCCATCGCGGCGGCGGGTTGAGACGATCGCGCCGGAATCGACGAACCTATCGCAGATTGTGACAGCCTTGTCCAAATAGCCGCCTGAGTTGAATCGCAAGTCGAGAATCAGACCCTTCATGCCGTGGCTGGTGAGCCATTGCATGGCCTCTTCGAGTTGCCGGGCCGTGTCGTCGGAGATCGACTCGATGCGGACGTAGCCGATGTGGTCCTTGCCTTCGAGAAAGAAGTTCCACGAACCGTCGGCGTTTCGCGTGTCGCCCAGTACCGTATCGACTTTGATGATCGCCCGGACAAGCGTCAGGTCGAACGGTTCTTCCTTGCCGTGGCGCTCGATCGTGAGCGTAATCGGCTCACCCACCTCGCCGCGCATCAGGTCGACCGTGTCGTTCAGGTCCATGCCCTCGGTGCTTCGGCCGTCGACCTTCAGAATCACGTCTCCGGCCAGAATGCCCGCCGCGTGCGCCGGCGTGTCGAGGAGCGGGCTGACGACCGTGATCCGTTTCGTATCCTCGGGGAGGGCGACTTGAATGCCGAGCCCCCCGAATTCCTGGTCGAGCGATTCGTGAAATCGGCGGACTTCGGCTGGGGCGACGTAACTCGTATAGGGGTCGGCGTACTTCTCCTGAAGCTGCCGAGTGACACCCCGCATGGCCCCCTCGAAGAGATCCTGATGGTCAACTGCTTCGAGGTGCCGCCGCTCGATCTCGCGCATGGCGTGGACGAGCAAGCGGCCGTGCCGGTCGTTCTGAACCGCGCAAGCGACGGCCACGACGGTGATCAAAAAGAGCAGGTAAATATTCCGTCGAGGCATGGACGCGGTTCGCCGGGCGATTTCTCTGAATCGAAGCTGAAGTATCGGCCGCCTTTGGCACGATTGATCCTTTTGAGTATAGCCGGACATTCGAGGGGTGAGAAGGCGTGAATGCGGCCGAACCGGCCCGGTCGGCGGCGGCAAAAGCTCGTTTCGCCCCCTTGGCGGTCTTGGGTTTTGCGGCTAGAATGGTCGAAACGGCCGTTTCAGGGTCGAGGATGCGGTGACCGTGGTTGCACGGTGTACCTCTTTCTCGAACCCGGGCGTCCCATATTGTCGGTGGGACGGAGTTCGGGGCGGCCGTTTAAGTGATTGTCGTAGAACGACTTACAAGGGCGATTAGCTCAGTTTGGTTAGAGCACTAGCTCGACAAGCTAGGGGTCACAGGTTCGAGTCCCGTATCGCCCACTTGACGTAATTGAAGCCGTAACACGCCATTGGAGGGCACTCGCTCCGGCCGGGAAATTCTTGGTCGGCGCGGTTCTGCTTTCGGGGCGGGGAGGGTGGTGTGTTGTTTTGGCGAGTTCTGTCTCGGCATGACAATCGGCTTGTCGGGCGCGCTCCGAAGGGGTAGATTCTTCGCGAGGCGGCTGGTTATGGCTGTTGAGTGTCGATGCCCCAAGTGTGGACGACGTTTCAAGGCAGCCGATTCGGCCGTTGGGGGACGCGTCAAATGCCCTCATTGTGCCGCCGTGCTTCGATTGCCCGGTCGGGCTGGGGCGACCTCGCCATCATCTCCGTCATCCACGGCCGACGGATTGACTTCCAGTGCCGACGGATTGACTTCCACGGTCGATGGATCGACAGGGCCGGTTTCGATCGCGATCGATCCGAATCCCCCGTCGCGCGTCCATCCGTGTCCCGATTGCGGGCAGACGGTTTCGCGCCGAGCGGCGCAATGTCCCCATTGCGGCTGTCCTTTG
>DOEZ01000487.1 GCA_003532715.1 Planctomycetaceae bacterium | reverse complement strand
GTCGAAGGAGGCGGGCGCGAGAAGCTCTTTGTCGTGCAGGAGGTCGAACGTCGCCGACAAGGCAATCTCGAAGACGTGTTCGAGGCGATACGCCGCGCCGTTTCGCTCGAACACGAATTGAACGTCGAGGGAATCGTCCTCATTCGCGCCGGCAGCATCCCCAAGACGTCGAGCGGCAAGATTCAGCGTTTTGCGTGCCGCGACGGCTATCTCGACGGTTCGCTCCAAGTCGTGGGAAGCTGGCTACTCGGCGAGGGGGAGGAGCCGCTGATGACCGTGGCCCGACCGGATCGTTCGTTGGCCGAGACGGACGACACGGCGGCTTCGGACGAGGGAATCGCAAGGGCCGAGTGCGTCGGCGCGACGCGCGTCGACGACGGCGCGGCCTCGCCGGCGCGGCGCGAGTCGGACCCCGGCGCCGTCGCGCCGTCGAAAAACGGCCGCGACCGATCGACGACCAGCACGGACCAGGTGGCCCAGATCGTGCTCCAGGAAGTCCACGCAGTCGCGAAACAACGCGCGGCCGGGTTGACGCTCGACTCGCCCATTACCGAGATCGGGCTCGATTCGCTCGAACGGGTCGAGATTCTGGCCGCGCTCGAGGAGCGATTCGGCGGCCGTTTTCCCGAGGCCATTCTTCCCGATCTGGAAACGGCGCGCCAGGTGGTCGAAGCGGTTCAGATGTATCTCGGTGGCGAACCGCGGCCGAAGCGGTACCATCCGGCCGACGCCGAAATCGCCGAGGAAACGTACCGTTTCGCGAAGTTTCCCGAATACGTCCAACTGCGGCAGAGTCTGGACATGGCCGAGGCGTTGGGTCTGACGAATCCGTTTTTCACCGTGCATCAAGGCGTCACCAACGACCGAACGACGGTCGACGGTCGCGAACTGATTAACTTTTCGAGCTACAACTACGTGGGCATGTCCGGCGACCCGGTTGTGACGAAGGCGGCCCAAGAGGCGGCGGCGCAATACGGAACCAGCGTTTCGGCGAGCCGGCTCGTGTCGGGCGAAAAGGAGCTGCACGGAGAACTCGAACGCGAGATCTCCCGCTTCCTGGGGACCGAGGCCACGCTCTGTTTCGTCGGCGGCCATGCGACGAACGAAACGGTCATCGGCCATCTGCTCGGCCCGGGCGACTTGATCCTCCACGACACGCTGGCCCACAACAGCATTCTTCAAGGGGCGATACTTTCGGGCGCGCGGCGCCGTTCGTTCGCGCACAACGATTATGAAGCGGCCGAGGAACTCCTCAAGCAGTATCGCCACGAATACCGGCGGACGCTGATCGTCATCGAGGGGGTCTACAGCATGGACGGCGATTATCCCGACCTGCCGCAGTTCATCGAGGTGAAAAAACGCCACAAATCACTGCTGATGATCGACGAGGCCCATTCGATCGGAACGCTGGGGGCGACCGGCCGGGGCATCGGCGAGTTTTTCGGCACGGCCCCCGAAGACGTCGATATCTGGATGTCGACGCTCAGCAAGACCTTTGGCAGTTGCGGGGGGTACATTTCGGGTTGCAGGGAGTTGATCGACTACCTGAAGTACACGGCACCCGGCTTCCTCTATAGCGTCGGAATCTCCCCCCCGAACACGGGCGCGGCCCTCGCCGCGTTGAGGCTGCTTCAGGCCGAGCCCGAGCGGGTGGCGCGGTTGCAGCACAACAGCCGGCTGTTCCTTTCGCTGGCGAAACAGCGCGGGCTGAACACGGGGATGAGCAACAATACGCCGGTCATTCCGATCATACTGGGCAATTCGGTCCATTGCTTGCAGTTGTCGAACGCGCTGTTCGAACGCGGGATCAACGTCCAACCGATTCTCTACCCGGCCGTCGAGGAGAGCGCGGCGCGACTGCGATTCTTTATTACGTCGGAACACACGGAGGCACAGATCCGGTTGACGGTCGATGCGGTGACCGNNCGTGATGGCCGTGGCGGGGCGCGTCGAGTCGAATCGGCACGAGTCATCGATGGGCCGTCCGGGCCGGAAGGGGGCCGCCGTCGGGGTTCTGGCTCGAATTTGTCCGGAGGCGAGGCAAAACCTGGTCCTCGTGGACATGTTGGGTTGACAATCGTCTCAAGATGAGTTTTGATAGACGGATCGTTGATCGTGTCGCCACGGGGACCGCCCGGTCTCCTCTTTCGAGCCAGTCAGCTTCGGCCAACGACCTTGGTTGTCTGGCGGCGGCGCGAGCATCGTCGGTTGTTCCTCGCGGCGAGGATGACCGCCCCTTATGATTTTGCCGGCATGGAGAATCGACAATTGCTCACAGAACGGGAGATTTCGCGAAGCTGGATTAAGCTTCTGGGCACTGGTGAACACACGGACGAAACGTTCGACAAGGCCGAATTGCTGTTAAGCGAGCTGCGGCCCGAGAATCCGTTGCGGCATCGCTTGTCGCTGGAACTGCAGGAACTGCGCCGGCTTTACGCGAAGAAGCGAGGTTGAGCGGGGGTAACCTTCGCGGGAGACGCGGACACTTCCGACCAACAAAAAAGGACCTGGCTGGCCTCGTGATCGAGCCGACCCGGTCCTCTTCTGTTCTACTTTGTTTCTGTTGCGGAAACAACGGTAGGGTGGGG
>DOEZ01000307.1 GCA_003532715.1 Planctomycetaceae bacterium | reverse complement strand
CGAGAGGAAGCTCGGGTGGCACGGGTTCTCGAACCCGTGTCGCGAAGCGACAAGATGCCCGCGAGGTCATCGCAAGCGAAACGAAACACCAACCCGAAGCGCAAGCGAGAGGAAACATGGGCCCGAAGCGCCGGCAAGAGGCGTCACCAAGTCGCCCCTCACTCGCGTTTCGCGCCGGCAGGATACGATAAAGGAGTCATCGACGTGGCGGCACCCGACGCAATCCGGCGGTTGGTCGAGCAGTTCGACGAGCACCGCGAGGTCTATCACTCGCCCGGCTACAACGAGACCCAGGTCCGCCGCGACTTCATCGACCCCTTCTTCGCGGCCCTTGGCTGGGACGTCGATAACCGCAAGGGCTACAGCGAAGCCTACCGCGAGGTCATCCACGAAGACGCCATCAAGATCGGTGGCAGCACGAAGGCCCCCGACTACTGCTTTCGCGTCGGCGCGGGCGTGCGAACGTTTTTCGTCGAGGCCAAGAAGCCGTCGGTCGATCTGCGGGCCGACGCCGCCCCGGCCTTCCAACTCCGCCGCTATGCGTGGAGCGCCAAGCTGCCGATCAGCATCCTGACCGACTTCGAGGAATTCGCTCTCTACGACTGCCGCATCCGACCGGCCAAGACCGACAAGGCGTCGACCGGCCGGGTGATGTACATCCGCTACACCGACTATCTCGACAAGTGGGACGAACTGGCCGGGTTGCTCTCGCCCGAGGCCATCCGTCGCGGGGCGATCGACAAGTTCCTGGGCACGAAGAAACTGGCCAGGGGCACGGCCGAAGTCGATCGCGAATTTCTGGCTGAAATCGAGTCATGGCGCGACGTGTTGGCTCGCAACATCGCGATGCGTAACCAGGACATCTCGCAGCGCGACCTGAACTTCGCCGTCCAGCGGACGATCGACCGGATCGTCTTTCTGCGGATTTGCGAGGATCGGGGCATCGAGCCGTACGGCACGCTGCGAGCGCTGGAAAACGGCCCGACCGTCTACCCCCGGCTCGGCGAACTGTTCCACCGCGCCGACGAACGGTACAACTCGGGCCTGTTCCACTTCACGCGCGAGAAGGACCGCCGCGAGCCGCCCGACGAAATGACGCTCGGGCTGACGATCGACGACAAGGTTCTCAAGGATCTGCTACACAACCTTTACTACCCCGAAAGCCCCTACGAGTTTTCGGTCCTGCCGGCCGAGATCCTCGGGCAGGTGTACGAGCAGTTTTTGGGCAAGGTCATCCGGCTGACGAAGGGCCACCAGGCCAAGGTCGAGGAAAAGCCCGAGGTCAAAAAGGCGGGCGGCGTCTACTACACCCCGGCCTACATCGTCGAATACATCGTCCGACACACGATCGGCAAGCTCATCGAGGGCAAAACGCCGCAAGAAATCGGCGGGCTGACAAAGGCGTGGAAACCGGCGAAGTCGGCTCGGCCGCTGGCGGTGGTCGATCCGGCGTGCGGCAGCGGGTCGTTTTTGCTCGGGGCCTACCAGTTCCTGCTCGACTGGCACCGCGACTGGTACGAAACCGACGGCCCGGAGAAACACGCCGCGGGCAGTTCGCCGCGGCTCTATCGAGCGCCCGCGGGCGAGTGGCGGCTGACAACGGCCGAACGAAAACGCATTCTCCTGGCCCACATTCACGGCGTCGATATCGACTCGCAGGCGGTCGAGGTGACGAAGCTGTCGCTGCTGCTGAAGGTGCTCGAAGGCGAATCGGGCGAGACGATCGAACTGCAACGGCGTCTGTTCCACGAGCGGGCCCTGCCCGACCTGTCTCGCAACATCAAATGCGGCAACAGCCTGATCGCCCCCGACTTCTACGACAATCGGCAACAAGACCTCTTCGACGAGGAAGAGGCCCTGCGGATCAACGCCTTCGATTGGAAGACCGAATTCCCCGAGATGTTCCAAGGCCCAAACCCGGGTTTTGATGCCGTGATTGGAAATCCGCCGTATGGGGCGTCGGCCACCGAGGATCAATTGGCCTACTACCGACAACACTTTCTCGCCGCGTCCGGATCGGCCGACAGTTACGGGCTGTTCATTGAGCAGGCGTCGCGATTGCTCGCGGCGAGCGGCCTGTTCGGTATGATCGTCCAGTCGGCCTGCGTGTCGGCCCCGTCGATGAGTAGCCTTCGAGACGTCTTCGTGAAGACCTTTCGGCCAATCGCGTTTGCCACCATGCCGTATGACGTTTTCGCTGCCTACGTCGATACAGTCATCATCGTGGCCGAACGGCTACAACGTGATGCGACGCTGCTTGATCTGAAGAAAGCCATGGTCGATCTGGTCGCGTTCCCGCCGCGGTTCAAAGTGGCATCGGTTTCCGATTTCGATGACTTCGCCAAGACGGCCGATGCCAGAAAATGGCTTCGTGGCGGCAAGAACGAGTTCCTTGTCACGCTTTCCGACGCCGAGCAAGCGATCGTTGCCAAGGTCTTGGGCATTGGCGCGAAATTCTCAGACGTCGCTGATATTCAACGCGGCGTGACGCCGTTCGAGACGTTCGACAAGCCGGTCGGAACGGCTTCCGCCAGGGCGTTCAAGGGTACCGTGCGGCGTTACAAGTGCGAGCCCGGCCCCCGACAGTACATCCGGTATGACGAGACGCTTGCCGAATACAAGCCGCATCGCTATTTCCAAGGGCCTCGTCTGCTATTGCGAGAACTCATAAGCCGACAGTTTCAATTACAGGCCGTCCTTGTCGAAGAGTCGTTTGTGACCAACAAGTCGATGCAAAGCCTGCTGTTGGCCGATCCACAATATGACATTCGGTACTTGCTTGCCCTGCTGAACAGTCGGCTGATGTCATGGCTCTTTCTCGCCGTGCATAGCGTCGGCCGTCGAGACGATTTCCCGAAGATCGTGCTGAAGCAGACTCGCGAACTGCCGTTCCGCGCGATCGACTTCAAAAGCAAACCCGACCGTGCCCGTCACGACCGCATGGTCTCGCTGGTCGAAGCGATGCTGAAACTGCACGAGGAATTCGCGAAGGCCAAGGAACCGCATCGCCGGACGGTGCTCGAACGCCGCATCGCTGCGACCGACCGCCGGATCGACCAGTTGGTCTGCGAACTCTACGCCCTGAGTGACGAAGAAATCGCCATCGTCGAACAGGCGACCGAGACGAACCGATAGTCGCCTTTCGCTCCGCGAAAGTAGCGCATTCAACCATATCACCACAGGGAGGGGGGGCGTCGGGCTTGCGTTACACGTGATGCGAAAGTATTATTACAGTAGTTCATTAGCCATGAATGAGATTGCGACCCCGGCGGTTGCCGGCGCGGCTCGTCTCGGCGTCACGGAGATTCCCCGGAGGAACGAAGAAAGATGTCGGAGCCGTATTGTCTGGCGATGGTGCTCTGCGACAATGTCCACCGTGACGCGGCAACGGGCAAACATACAATCCTCGGCACATTCAGTACGCTCGGGGCAGGCAAGTATCCGGCGAAAGTGTCCTTTTGCGTGTACTTTGCGATTACCGATGGCCTTGGCCCAACGAAGCTTCGCATCCGCTTGGTCGATGCGGCTTGCGGGATAACGGACGAGGTTGATGGCGAGACGGAACCGGTGTTTGAGGTCTCGCACGAGTTTCCTTTTGAGAGTCCCCTTGTTGTCCTTGAGGGGATGTTCCAGTTCAAAACCGAGATTCCGAAAGCCGGGCTCTATCATTGTGAAATGTGGGCGGGGGGTGAGCTTCTCATGTCTAGAAGAGTGCTGGCGGCCCAAGTATCGGATCATCCAGAAGAGGACAAAGGAGTAGTAGATCATGAGTGACGCCATCGTCGACGAAATGGCCGTTGGCAAGAGCGGTCGAACGTTTCCGGAGATCGAAAAAGAGCAAGCTAGCGTGGCAGTCAGCATTATGATGCCATTTGTCAAGGTGAAACATCTCCTTGCGGAATATGCGCCGCCAAGACGCCCAAGTAGGGTGCGTCCCGCCCATACCGGGGAGGTGACGCTCAAGGACGAACTAGACGCGTGGGAAGCCGCCAGCGATGACGCCTTTGAATCAATGGAAAGCGATCTTTCGGAATAGCCGCGATGAATCGAGGGGATGTCGTACGAGTTCAACTTCCCAAACCCGTTGGGCAGCCGGGCTCTGAACAATACGGTGTTCGGCCGGCAATCGTGATTCAAGCTGACCGGGTGACTGCCGGCCTGCGAACGGTAATGATCGTTCCAATGACTTCACAACTCGCCGCCGTCAGGTTTCCAGGCACCTTCTGTATCCTGCCAGAACCATCAAACGGTCTAACAGTCGAGTCCGCGGTTCTGACAAGCCAACTCCGAGCCATTGACCGTGGTCGTATTCAAGACGTGATCGGCACACTTTCGCCAGGTGACATGGCCACATTGGAGAAAGAGATTCGAAGGCTCTTGGCATTGTGATCAAGTCGACCAGTTGGTCTACGAACTCTACGCCCTGAGTGACGAAGAAATCGCCATCGTCGAACAGGCGACCGAGACGAACCGATAGTCGCCTTTCGCTCCGCGAAAGTAGCGCGAGCCGCCAGCCACCTTCCGCGCCCCCAGAAATCTCAACAAGACCCCAAACCCGTGCCCCATGACCCGCCAGCCGGCGCGGGCACGCTCGCCCGCCTCCTCCTTTTCCGCGAGCCGCCGTCTTTCGGGCTGGAAACCGGGCCAGGCGATGCGGTAAGATAGGGGTCGTCCATGGCCCGTCGCCGTTCCTGGCCGACGTTACCCTTGACGACGTTATGCTTGTCGATGCCAGCCCCTAGGAGCGCCACCACGATGTCCGAGACGACCCGTCCGCAACTGACCGACTTCATTCGCTCGATTCCGGACTTCCCCAAGCCGGGCATCCTGTTCCGCGACATCACGCCCCTGTTGGCCTCGCCCGAGGCGTTGGCCGAGACGGTCCGCCGGCTGGCCGACCGATTCCGCGACGCCCGAATCGATCTGGTCGCCGCCGCCGAAGCCCGTGGATTCCTCTTTGCCGTGCCGCTGGCCGTGGCGTTGGGCGCGGGGGTGGTGCCGATCCGAAAGCCCGGCAAATTGCCGCACGGGACGGTCTCGGAAACGTACGAGCTCGAATACGGGACCGATACGCTCGAAATGCACGACGACGCCGTCTCGCCCGGCGACCGCGTCCTGGTGCTCGACGACCTGCTGGCTACCGGCGGCACGGTGGCCGCCTGCTGCCGCATGATCGAGAAGGCCGGTGGAACGGTCGTCGGCTGCGCGTTCGTCATCGAATTGGCTGAACTCGGCGGCGCGAAGAAACTGGCCGGCTACGACGTCTTCAGCCTCGTGCAGTACTGACCGCCGACTACACGAACCCTTCGAGCACGCTTTCGGGCGCGGGGCCGTAGGTCGAGGGTTCCATCGTGCAGGTGGCGCGGCCTTGGCTCAGTCCGCGCATCGCGCTGGAATAGCCGAACAACTCCGACAGAGGAGCCAGCGCGTCGAGCACCGTGTTCTTGCCGCGGCTGTGGGTTCGGGTGATGATGCCGCGGCGCTTTTGCAGGTCGGCCACGAAATCACCCAGGTGTTCCTCGGGCGTGGTGATTTCAAGCCGCATGATGGGTTCGAGCAGCACGATGCCCGCCTCGCGCAAGCCCTTGTTGAAGGCGTCGGCGGCGGCCATGCGAAACGCGATCGGATTGGGGTTTGTCTGGTCGAAGTTGCCGCCGATCACCGTGATGCGGACGTTCATCAGCGGAAAGCCCAGCAGCCCGCCACCTTCGCCTTGTTGCTGAAGCGTTTCGAGGGCGGCCGCGAGCAGTTCGGGCGGCAGGGCGTCGCCGCAGTTGGGC
>DOEZ01000442.1 GCA_003532715.1 Planctomycetaceae bacterium | reverse complement strand
GGCACAAACGCCAGAACCCTAACAGGCCCTAATAGGTCACGCCCATGCTGGTTGAAGAGAGACGAAATCAACTGCTCGAGCTGGTTCGGGCGAAGCGGTTTGCTTCGTTGCCCGAGTTGGTCGAGCAGCTCGACGTTTCCGAATCGACCGTCCGGCGCGATCTCGAATATCTCGAGGAACAAGGCTCGGCCAAGCGGATTCACGGCGGGGTGCTTTATGCGGGCGACTCGCCGAAGATTCCTCATTTCGAGCAACAGCCGGCTCGATGGGCCGAGAAGCGGATGATCGCCCGGGCGGCCGTCGAGCTGATCGACGAGGGCGATTCGATCCTGTTGGACGGCGGAAGCACGACCTACGAAGTGGCCCGGCTGCTTGTCGGACGCCGACTGCACGTGGTGACCAATTCGCTGCCCGTGGCGAACCTGTTCGCCGGCAACAATTCGAGCGACGTCGTGCTCGTCGGT
Source organism: Planctomycetaceae bacterium (assembly GCA_003532715.1). Lineage (GTDB taxonomy): Bacteria > Planctomycetota > Planctomycetia > Pirellulales > Thermoguttaceae > UBA11386. The sequence goes on along the minus strand of DOEZ01000442.1, from coordinate 3,804 downwards.
GGCAACATTTGTCCGCGAACGGGCGTGATGCACGGGCCGCTGGCGACCGACATGATCGCCGCCCTGCGCGTGCGGAAGGTCATGCTCAGCGTTGCGGCCATCAACACCGAAGGCTTCTACAACAACAACCTGCTGTTCGTCAAAACCGAGCAAGCGATGATCCGGGCGGCCGACGAGGCAATTATCGTGGCCGACAGCTCGAAATTCGGCCACCGAAGCCTGACGCACGTCTGCGAGTTGGGCGACGTGACCCACCTGGTCGTCGACGACGGCATTTCGGACACGTGGCGGAAGATTATCAAGGCGGCTGGGGTCGATCTGCGGATCGGCCGCCAAAGCGACAACGCGGAAGGATGCGATAGGAAATGAGCACGACAGCCTCCATCGACCGATCGGTCATCGAACGGATCGTTCGCGAGATCGTCCTGGCCCAGACGGGCGGCCCGCCGAACCAGCCGAACCTGGTCGTCAGCATCTCGGCCCGGCACGTCCACCTGACCGACCAGGACGTCGAGACGCTTTTTGGCCCGGGACGAACCCTGACGCCGGCGAAGGACTTGTACCAAGACGGCTACTACGCGGCCGAGGAGACGGTGATGATCGTCGGGCCGCGCCGGCGGATGTTGCCGACCGTGCGAATTCTCGGTCCCACGCGGCCCGAAAGCCAGGTCGAACTGGCCTTCACCGATTGCATTTCGCTGGGCCTCGACGCACCGGTGCGGCTCAGCGGCAATCTCAAGGGAACGCCCGGCTGCGTCCTGGTCGGCCCGGCCGGCGTGGTCGAATTGAAGCAGGGAGTGGTTCGCGCCGAGCGTCATGTTCACATGAGCCCGGCCGATGCCGCGTTTTACGGCGTGAAAAAAGGCGACCGGATGAACCTGCGGGTTCTTTCGCCGTGCCCGACCGTGTTCGAGGGGGTCATCGCGCGACCCGACGAGGGCTTGAAGCTCGAAGCGCACCTCGACACCGACGAAGGCAACGCGGCTGATCTGGAACACGCGTTGGGAGTGGAGTTGTACAAAGCTTAGTTTGTGAGAGTACGTTTTACCTAGTGTTTTACCGGAGTTACCTTTTCGGGAGAGATTTACCATGACAAAGAAAATGGAAGCGCTCGGCATGATCGAGACCAAGGGTTTCGTGACCCTGGTCGAGGCGACCGACGCGATGATCAAGGCCGCGAACGTCGAGTTCCTCGGTTGGGATAAGGTCGGCAGCGGCATGGTCAGCGCCTTCGTCACCGGTGACGTGGCCGCGGTCAAAGCGGCAACCGACGCCGGCGCGGCCGCCGGCGGCCGGATCGGCGAGATCGTCAGCGTGCAGGTCATTCCGCGTCCGCATGACGACCTGGAGACCTGCCTGAAGTTCCTCGGCGGACGTCCCGCCAAGGCGGCCAAGTAGGCCAAAACCACCACGAATCACCTTTCTTCAGAACAAGGACCACGAATCATGCAAGACGCCATTGGACTTTTGGAAACGAAGGGCCTGCTCGCCCTGATCGAGGCGACCGACGCGATGGCCAAGGCGGCCAACGTACAAATCATCAAGCGATNNCGGCGGTGGCCTGACCACGGCGATCGTTCGCGGCGACGTCGGCAGCGTCCGCGCGGCGGTCGAGGCCGGCGCCAACGCGGCCAGCGGAGTTGGCGAACTGGTCGCCAGCCACATCATCCCCCGCCCCGCCAACGGCCTGTTCGAAGCCTACATGGCCTGAACGTCGCGGCGCGATCGAGCGGCGGAAGATGCACAAGGAGGACTCGCGATGAAGATACTCGTGGCCAATCTCGGCTCGACGAGCTTCAAGTATCGCCTTTTCGACATGGAAGGCGAACGCCAGCTCGCGCGCGGCGGCATCGAACGGATCGGGTCGCCCGAGAGCGCGTGCAAGGTCGAAATGGGCGAGCATCGCCACGAAAGGACGCTCCACGTGCCCGACCACGCCGAAGCGGTCCGGCAATGCCTGGCCCAACTGACCGACCCGGAACACGGATGCCTGGGCCGCGCCGACGAAGTGGCCGCCATCGGCTTCAAGGCCGTGCATGGCGGCAAATACACGGGCGTCCGGCGCGTGTCGACCGAGTTGCTCGACGAGATGGAGAAGATGAACCATCTGGCTCCCGCACATAATCCGCCCTACATCGCGGCCATGCGCCAGCTCAACGAGCAACTGCCCGACATCCCGCTGGTCGCCGCGTTCGAGACGGGCTTTCACGAGACGATTCCCGACCGGAATCGGTATTACGCCGTCCCGTACGAGTGGGCGACCGAGGCGTTGGTGCGCCGCTGGGGTTTCCACGGCGCGAGCCACCGCTACATAGCCGGCCGAACGGCCGAACTGCTCGGCCGGAGCGACGCGCGGATCATCTCGTGCCACCTCGGCGGATCGAGTTCGATTTGCGCCATCCGCGACGGCAAGAGCGTCGCGAATAGTTTCGGCATGAGCCCGCAAAGCGGCGTGCCCCACAACAACCGCTGCGGCCTGTTCGACCCGTTCGCCCTGCCGGGCATCATGCGTCACACGGGCAAGTCGCTCGACGAAGTGCTCGACATGCTGGCCTCGCAAAGCGGCCTGCTGGGGCTCAGCGGCGTCGGCGGCGACCTGCGCGATGTCGAACGGGCGGCAGACGAGGGGAATCCCCGGGCGCGGCTGGCCGTCGACGTGCTGGTGACCGAGGTGCGTCACTACCTGGGCGCGTACTTGGTCGAACTCGGCCGACTCGATGCGATCGTCTTCACCGGCGGCATCGGTGAGAACCGGCCGGCGTTTCGCGAGTCGGTCTGCCGCGACCTGGAAGGCTTCGGCATCCGGCTCGACGCGGCCGTCAACCGCGACGCGACCGGCGAGGCGAAAATCAGCGCGGCCGACAGCCGCGTCGAAGTCTGGATCGTTCCGACCAACGAAGAGTTGATCGTCGCAAGACAAACCGAGGAATTCCTGAAAGGAACCTAACCATGTTCGTCGGCAAAGTGACCGGTTCGGTCGTTTCGACGCAGAAGGTCGAAGCGATGCGCGGCCAGAAGCTGTTGTTGGTCGAGCCCTACTGTCTCGACAAGGAGACGCAAAGCGTCCTGTCGAGCATCGGCAAGACGTTCGTCGCGGTCGATACGGTCGGCGCCGGCGAGGGCGAGTTCGTGCTGGTCGTACAAGGCTCCAGCGCGCGGCTCACGCCCGAGACCAGAGACCTGCCCGTCGACGCCGTCATCGTCGGCATCATCGACGCCGTCCAGGCGCGCGACAAGTGCGTGTATTCGAAGGAACACAACTCGTAATCAGCCTCCGCCACGGACGATCTTGGCCCGCCTATCCATTCCAAGACACGGGTGTAAACCATGAAAGTAGATCAAAACGTAATCGAAGACGTCGTTCGCCAGGTGCTCAACCGGCTGGGAACGACCGGTGTCGCCGGGCCCGTGTCGGGCAACGGCCGGACGCGACGCCACGGTCTGTTCACCGACGTACACGAGGCGGTCACCGCCGCTCGCGAGGCGTTCGAACAGCTTTCGGGCGTCACGCTCGAAGGCCGCAAGCGGATCATCGACCAGATCCGGCGCGTCTCGATCGACCAATGCGTCGAACTGGGCACGATGGAGATGGAAGAGACCAAGATTGGCCGGCTCGCGCACAAGATCGAAAAGCAGCGTAACGTCGGCGCGACCACGCCGGGCGTCGAGTTCCTGCGAAGCGAGGTTTTTAGCGGTGATTACGGCCTGACGGTCATCGAACACGCGCCGTTCGGCGTCATCGCCGCCGTGACGCCCGTCACGCACTCGCTGCCGACAGTCACGTGCAACGCGATTACCATGATC
>DOEZ01000391.1 GCA_003532715.1 Planctomycetaceae bacterium | reverse complement strand
ATTTTCGGGCACCGCCACCGCGCAACGGCATTTCGAGCACCGCAACCACGTTTCGGCCGTGAGTCCTACCCTTTCGTTGTTGCGTGAAACAAACCGCGCCGGCCCAAGAAGCTATCGCCGCCACCGCCCCTTTGGGAAAAAGACAAGCCCAGTCACACCGAGCATCAACAACGCGAGACTCNNGCTACCGGGCTCGGGGACACTTGCCACGCGGAAACCAATAAGGTAGTATTCGTACGCTGGAGAGTTGTAGTTGCGGTTCGGGGCATGTAAGCTGTCGGAGCGGTTGCTCCACGCGCCGCCGCGCGACCCGCGAGACGAACTCGTCACTTCCATTTCGTACCACTCCCACACGTTACCTCCCTGGTCATACGTGCCGCAGGGACTCGCGGAGTTCTCGAATTCGCCCACCACGGTCGAGTAGTACCGCTCATCGCTCGTGTAACCGTTGGCATAGAAGTTCGCATTGTTCCCCGGGTCGGGGTTGATCAGTTGGTTGCTCGGAACGGTGTCGGTGCCGGTCGGATAATCCCAGTAGTTGCCCGTCACGCCGTCGTTCTTATGGTACGCCGCCTTATACCATTCGTCCTCGGTCGGAAGGAACCAAATGGCACCCGCTTTGCGGGTCACCGCCATCAGGGCCGCGTTCGTCGTCGCGCTGTTGAGATAATACGCCCCGTCCTCGGTCGTCGTCAGGTTCTGCGTGCCCGTCGGTTGGCCGTTGTGGAGCCAGTTGGCGAACCGTACCGCGTCACCCCACGAGACACAATTGACCGGGAGGTTGGCTCGTTCCGTGGCCACGCGGTATGTATAGTAACCCGAGATGCCACTCCGCGAGATATTGCGACCCCATGTGTCGCTCCACATCTTCGCGCTGTATAGCCCGTAGGTGTCGGTCTTGGCCACGGCGTTAAGGAACTCGCCGTACTGGGCGTTGGTCACCTCGTACTTGCCGATCTGATAGACGTAGTCCACCGCGCCGTAGCCCTCTGGGCGTGCGTCGAGGTTGTAGCGCATGTCCGCCGCGTTGCCCGGGTTGCCGACGGGGACCATTTCGAGGCTGGCCAGACCGTTCCATGAACCATCGGTGTTTCGCGTGCCGCCCATGTTGAAGACGTTCGCTTGTGCCGTGGTTGCCAGCATAACGGCAACGAACCCAAGAAGAACTACCCGTCCCATAAGCACGCCCTTTCTTGTTGCTGGCCGGAAAGGCATTGTGAGACGTTCGGCCGACCGATGCCCGATTGCACCGTTACCGCACCCATTTTCGACGTTCCGAATCGGTGTTGTCAAGAACATCACCCCCCAGAATCCTAATGGTTCGCCGCCGATTCTTCAGGCGTTCGCGCATCGGTCGCGTAGTGTACGCATTTACAGTTCTGGCGTAGGATCTCGTGGGCAACACCCATGCGGGTTCGAGTCCCACCTCTTGCACTCGCTTTCTCGAACCTTCCACTTGGGCAATAGGCGTAACGAACCTACCCCTTCGGCGACCGGACAAACAGGCTACACGTGTTGTGGCCTGGATAAACCGCGTAGACTCGGCAAATAATAAAAGCCGCAGCAAGAACGTTGAGATTAATTATCTTTGACGGGCAGGAAAAGCGATGATAGGCTCGGTAGAAGTGAATATCTGTTTCGTGGCCTTCGTGGGTGCCGCGGAGTTTCTTGCTGCTAAAGGATTTGAGCGATGAAAAGTCTGTCTGTTGTTGGCCTGGTTCTTGTCGTATTGTGCGCCGGGGCGACGTTGGCCGGTCCAGTGCGTTTCTGTGACGGCGACGGATGGGGGCCGGCGGCCGGAAAACTTCCAATGGAGGAAGGCCCGCGCTTTGGCGGACCACTTGCCGGTTTCCCGCACGGTAATCTCCCGGACGGCGGCTTCCCGCACGATGGCTTCCCGCACGATGGCTTCCCGAATGGTGGTGGATGGTTCGGTTCCCGGCATCTGGGATGGTTCGGAACCGGCGAGCATTGGCAGGATCGGTTTGAGACGCGTCTTGACGGTTTCCAGACCGCCTATGAGGAGGCGGCCGAGGATCCGGACTTCTATTCGTCGGAGCTTTACGACGACATGGTCAAGAGACTCCAACGATTGGTCGACGGTTACGACCGCTTCGTTTCGTTCGAGGAGTTGGCCATCGACCGTGTGGACGGGTCCATCGACAAGATCAACGACCGGATCGACCGGCTCAACGAAGTGCTCGATAAGATCGCCGATGGCGAGAAAGTGCCCGATCGTTGGTACGAGAAGTTCGAGGATCGCATTGCCCAAAAAATCGAATGGCTGACCGAGCGAATTGACTGGCTGACCGAAAAGAAGGACACGCTGACGGTGAATCTGGACGAGTATATCGCGTTTCAGACCGATCTTCTGGCTTATTTGGACGAGGTGCTCAACGCGGGCAACCCACCCAGCGAGACGGCCGCCGCGTTCGATTGGCCGTCCGAAGGGGACGCTGCGTGGTCGTCTGATGGGGACGCCGCTTGGTCGTTTGCGGACGATGCCGGGTCCGCCGAACCGATGATGGCCGCCGCGCCGGAGGTGGGCGAGGGTGCCGCGGCGGTGCCCGAGCCGGTATCCCTCCTTCTGATTGCACAGGCCGTGATCTTGGTGTTGACCCGGCGATCGCGGAGCGTGGTGCGTTGAGATAGCCAGCGACGAAGGCTCGAACAGGTCGAGCCGCGACCGCCAAAACCGAGCGGGACTTCCACCCCCGGTTCACGAACCCGGGCCATCCGTTTCATCGTGCGTCCCGACGCACCCTACTTGCCCTTCCGCCTTCTCGCCTTTCCCCTTTCTTCGAATCGTACAAGCGGCGCCTTCCCGTCGCGGGCCTCTCACTTCAGTTCGATCCGATAGGGCATCCACATCAGGATCGGCTCGTTGAACAGGCGTTGGAAGACGGCCGTTTGGCCCAGGTATTCGGCGACGGGGCCGGCGGCGCGGACCACCGCGTCGGTCGAGGCCGAGGGGTCTTCGAAGAGTTGCTCGAAGAACGACCTGGGCCGCGGCAGAATGAGTAGTTGCACCTCTTCGTCGGCGTCGAGCCCGGCCGCTTCCTTGGCGGCGGCGACGGCGTCGTGCAGCGTGCCGATCTCGTCGACCAGCCCGAGTTCCTTGGCCGTCCGGCCGCAGTAGACGCGGCCTTGGGCCAGCTTGTGAAGCTCGGCGTACGACATGTCGCGCCCCTTGGCCGCCTTCGAGACGAATTGCCGATAGATGTCTTGCAGCATTTCCGTCCAAATCGCGCGTTCTTCGGGCGTGAATGGTTCTTCGGAGGTCATCGCGCCGCTGTTCTTGCCTCGGCTGATGATCTCGGTCGTCAGGCCGAGTTTCTTGTAGAGACCGCCGAGGACGAACTTGCCGCCGATCACGCCGATCGAGCCGGTCACGGTGCCCGGCTCGGCGAAGATTTTGTCAGTGCCCATCGAAATGTAGTATCCGCCGCTTGCGGCCACGTCGCCCATGCTGGCGATGATCGGTTTGTCGATGCGCTGCGTCTCGCGCCAGATCAGGTCGCTGGCCACCGCCGATCCGCCGGGACTCTCGACCCGCAGCACGATGGCCACCACGTCGGGATCCTCGTCGGCCTTCTGGAGTGCCTCGACCAGGGTGGTCGAACCGAGCACGCTTCCGCCCAGCAAGCTTTCGGCGCTTTTCCCCTCGGCAATCGAGCCGACCGCGTAGACGACGGCGATCTTCTTGCCGGCCGGCGCGGCCTTCGGCTTATCGGCGCCCATTATCATCTGCATGAGTCTCATCATGCCGCCGATGCCCGACAGATCGATTTCCTGGGTCTTTTTCTGGTAGGCCGAGACGAGCTTGACCTTGTCCGCCTTCAGCCGCTTGGGCAGTTGCTCGACGAACGCATCGACATAGGCGACCCGATCGACCAGCCCGGCCTTTTTGGCCTTCTGGGCGGTGAACATGGCCCGATCGATGAGCGTTTTGACTTCGTAGTCTTCGAGCTTTCGGTCGCCGGCGACCGTCTCGACGAACCACGCGTAGCGATGATCGACCAGGGCTTCGAGGCTTTCGCGGAGCGGCTTGCTCATCGAGGTTCGACTGTACGGTTCGCCCGCCCCCTTGTACCTGCCCATG
>DOEZ01000118.1 GCA_003532715.1 Planctomycetaceae bacterium | reverse complement strand
CGCGACCAGTTGCGGCTGAGGGACGCCTCGTGCATCGAGGATGCGGCCATTGCTAGCCTTTTCGCCGACGATGTGGATCCTTTGCGAGCACGGAGCGGCGATACGGCTCATCCAGAGAACGGAGTTTTTGTGCGAGATCGCGACGGCCAAAGTTGGTAGCCATCGATCGGCATACCGTGTTCGGATCAGCACGATCCGCGACGGAAGCGTGTCAAAGTAGAAAGTGAAGGAAACATCTTCATCAGGCGAGCATGCCCGCACGGAGCGCGGCTTCGTGTGGGCATGTTTTTGTCCAGTGCGAGTAGACTGGCGGCATTTCAAACCAGCAAAGCGAGGGATCCATGTTAAGAAACTCGATTCGTCTTGTTGCCATGTTTGCCGTGGTGGCTCTCTTGATGTGCGGCCAATGCGTTTGGGCGATTCAAATCACGATTGACTATCGCTACGATATCAACCATTTCTTCGACACAAACCCTGATACGACCTTGAATCCACAGGGCGTCCTTGGCGCGCAGCAGGCTCGCGAGGCTCTGACCGCCGCCGCCGCGCGATACAGTGCCATCATCACGAGTCCACTCGCGCCCGTGGCTCTGGTCGACGATTGGACGGACGCTCGCATCGAGTTCGTGCATCCCGGCACGGGGGCCAGTTTCGAGGTCAGCGCGGCGGGATCCGCCGAGACCGACATCGTGGTCCTTCAGGGCGGCGCGGCGCCGGCCGATGAATATCGCAACGGTTTTAGCCTGGACGCCGATCAGTGGTTGCTCTATGCCGGCGCGCGAAGCCTTGCGAATGTTGCAACGGGCGGCACCGGTGCCGGAACGAACTGGATCGACGTATTCGACGACCCAAACTCGCATCTCAACCGTGGTTTCAACGTGGGCTTCGGCTCGCTCCCGGTGTGGGGCGGAGAGGTCAGCTTTGACAGCGACGGTTCGACTCAGTGGCATTTCGATCACACCACCGCGGCGCCGTACGACAAGGTTGATTTCTATTCCATAGCCCTTCATGAGTTGGGCCACACACTTGGATTGAGCACCAATTGGCGAGACTTCAAACAATACGTGGTTGACAGCAGCTTCACCGGCGAACATGCCTTGGGCATGCTGAATCGGGACAACGGAACCTCCGTGACCACCGTTCCGCTGGAGAGCACAACCAACCTCCACTGGAACGATAACTGGGATGGCGGGTCTTACCAGTCCTATATCTTTGGGTTGGCCGACCCGAATCTTGTTGGCACGGTGGGGATCGACGCGTTACAAGATTTGCTGATGGAGCCGATTGCCGATTTCGTGTTTCCGACCGTGCGCCGAATCGAACTGACAAACGTGGACGTCGGCGGGTTGGAAGACGTCGGCTGGGAAATCGTCTCGGTGCCGCGGATTCCGGGCGACACCAACTTGGATAACAAGGTGGATGAGACCGATGCGAGAAGCCTGGCGACCTACTGGGGCCAATCTGGCGGCTGGGCCCAAGGCGACTTCAATAACGACACGGTGATCAACGCGCTGGATGCGGCAATCCTGGCGGCCAACTGGCACTACGGCGTGACCGAATCGGCCGCCCCCGCGCCCGAGCCGGGCTTCGCGCCATTATTGGTCGCCCTTCTCCTAGGACTCGGCGCGCGCCGCCGCGTTCGATGATCGCGCGACAGCGCCGTCGTCTCGCATGGGATGTCTCGTCGAGTGTCCACCTCGCTGTAAGACGCGAAAACCGGCCGGGCAGTTCGACCGGCAAGGGCCGTCGCCCCGGCTGCCGAGGTCGCTGAAAACGCGTGTTCTTGGAAGAGGGTTGTCGCGAGGATTCAGTCGTTTGAAGTGACGTCTGAAGATCGGAAAAAGGGGAAAGGGGAGAAAGGGGAAAACGGATTGGGCTCTTGTGGATGTCGCCCCCTTTTGGAGTGCGGCTCGTCAGCCTGGGTGGATGGCTCGCCCATCCTTGCTGGCCGTGCCTTGCAGGTTTGCAGCAGACTGAACGTGGTCTTCTCGCCTTCAGCTTGCACCCGGAACCTGGCAAAAAACGTGAATTCCTCGGCTGGCATGGATGGCTCGCCCATCCTTGCCCACACCCAGTAGACGCTGTTTGCCCTTCGGGACATTCATTTTATCTGCTCTTTGTCCACTTCCACTGGTCGGAACGCGAGATCGCGTCATCAGAACGACTTGGGATGACATTCAGTCAAAGACTTTCGCCCCGTTGAACTGTTCACGACGCCGTTGAACTGTTCAAATCGTGAAGTCCATTGTCTCTCGATGACGACACAGCCCAATGGGGGACGAAGCCACGGGAATGCCCTTTGGGGCGCGAAGTCTATTTCGCCCAAACTGGAAAAGAGTGTTTGTCTTCATTTTTTTGTGTGATTGAGTTCGGGTTCGGACACTACCCGGTAGAGAAGGAACCAGCATGGACCTAGCACAACTGATTGATCTTTACCGTGGGCCGCTTCTGGGCTTGATTGCTTCTTGGGGGGTTCCGTGGGCGGACGCGATGGAAATCGCTCAGGATAGTCTTGCGGAAGCCTACCTGAGTCGCAAGTTCTGTCGGGGGGATTGGGAGAGGCCAGAAGTCTTTGGCCGTTGGCTTCGCGGTGTCGCTCGCAATCAGCATCGAAACTGGGTTCGAAGTTGTCGGCGACGCCGTGATCGCATCGTCACGGTCGAACCGGCCGTTCTTGAACATGTCGCGGTACCGCCCGATCCAGAACCCTCGGTACCAATGGAAAAGCTGCGAAGGGCAATCGACCGATTACCAACCAAGCAGAGGCAAGTCATACTGATGCATTATCTGGAGGAAACAAGCGTCAAGGAGGTCGCGACTCTACTATCGACCAGCCCGAAGACGGTTGAAGGCCGTCTCTATCAGGCACGTCGCGCTTTGCGGCGGATGCTCGACGACAAGGTCTCCGACACGCAGATTGGAAAGAGGTTGCTATGTCTGTGAAACTCGTTCCCGAAGAAGACTTGCGTGCGGCGCTTCGTCCTCATCGAGCGGACGTGAACGAATTCGAAGCCGGGATCCGTGCGCGAATAAAAGCTGGCACGAAGGCGCGCAAACACCAAGACTCCGAAGAACAGTTGCCGCTGCTAAGGGTGGCCGCCGCCGTTCTGCCTTGGCCGTTGATCGCCGGTGACAAGGTTGCCGGCGGTACGCCCACTCTCGCTTCCGTGACGCTCGCGCAAAAGCTTCTTGGCTACGTGGCGTTGCCCGCAATCAGCTTGTTCTGTTTGGCTGGTGCAGCGCTGTTCAGTGCGGCGAAGATCCACGGCATACAGAAAGATAACCGTCCCGACATTGCCAACGAAGAGGAGATGCGCGACGCCGTTCGGCAATGGTGGAGTCGTTACAAATGGGTCGCGTGGTTGGTTTTTGCGGCCGTCCTCATCCTGCCGATCATCGGGTCGACGTGGCTGCTGTTCCTGCTGCTGTTAATTTCGTTCGGTTCGCTACTTTGTGTCCTCTCGGGCTTTGCCAAACTGGGCGTGGGCAACCGCCTCATGATCGGCCAGTCCTGTATGACGGGCATGGTGTTGCTCGGTCAGGCCATGATGAATCCCTATGCGGGGAAGCGTGACATTCACTTCGTCGACCAGAGGCTGATCACGGTTGTGCTGTTTATTGGCACGCTGATTCTAGTGCCGTTTGTGGTCAGCAGCAAGAAACGATTGGGGATACCCGGGCCGCGATTCGCGGGAAGACGGCATTGGATTTGGGGATTGACGTTCGTTTCCATTGTAGTTCCCATTATTATGTGGTTCACGAATCAGATCTGGTGGCCGGCCACGCCCTCGCGGATCAAGGGCTACGTCGAATCTTTCCCGGAAGGTCCTTTCCCCTCGATTACTTGGCGGGATTGGGAGATCGCCGCGAGTTGGACGATCGAAGAGGGACTTGACCCGGATCTGTCCCGTGCCCGCCGACTGCTGGCCGATGAGATAGACCACCGGACATCGGGCAGTCAGTTTCCGCGGGTCTTGGGCAGTGCTTTCCGAGTGGGCCTAGTGCGAACCGACCAGATTGATCAGCTTGCCGCGATTGAAGCGAACCGCCAATTTGTCGCGTTTGAAGCAATCCGCCAATCCCTCATTCCGAAAGCCAGTTCGCGGCAACCATACCCTATCACCAGCCTAAATCAGCAAGCGTGGGTCATCTACGCCTTGAATCAAAGCGGCCAATTGTCGCCCGAGGATCGGGATTTTCTGGAGCGGCGGCTGCTAGCCACTCTCGACAAGCCTGTCCATGAAACGGGTGACATGCTTGAGACCGCGCTTCGCGTGACGCAATTGCTCGACGTGATCAATCGGCCCATCGACCGTGACCAATACCGCGAGCGAGTGCATCAGTGGCTGCGCAGGTTTCACAGCAAGAAGACCCACTTTTACCAGATCGCCGGCGGCTTCGAGCAGTATGAGGGCTTGTCATCGTCGTTGCAAGTGACCTCGTACGCGGTCGAGCTGATGGAGATCTATGGCATTCCCGACGACCTCGACCTGAATTGGGTGCGATCGTACGTGCGTCCGCTCTACTGGCGACCTTCAAACGACAAATGGATCGCCGCCGTTACGCTCGATCGGCTGAATGCTCTGCCCGGCGTCACGCAGCCAACTTGGCTGGAGAAACTGTACTACGAACGCAGCCTGATGGCCGCGATGGTGTTGGTCTCGCTTTGTATCTACGCAACATTATCTTCACCGAATCCCACGATCGATCCGTCGTCGAACCACAACACCGCTGACAGTGATGTGTCGTAGCGGACGGTCTCAGTCGAAGAACATTGGATTCTCGACGCACCCCTGGGCGTTTTCGTCGGGACTCGCCAATTGCGCCGAATCTCAAACAAGTGTCGATCGTAGCGACCTGCGGAACGCAACACCGGGTCAGAACAGACTATTACCTTTGGCGTTGAAACGACGAGAGTACGCAGTGGATCGCTTGTCCTCGTCGGGCTGCTCGTGTCGCGTTGCCACAGAGCCGATTCGTCCACTTACCGCGCTGGCCAAACGTACCGGCAGTCGGCGTAACCCGAAATCTGGCCGCCCGACTCGATCCGCTCCTCAAGGCATGGCCACCGGCCAGTATAGTAGAAATGGCGGGGTGCGGCAACATGGCTGGCCGAGTCGTTTTCTTGACGATTCTCTGGTCCAGACCGTCGTGCCGGAATCGCCGCAATCACAAGAAGCCTCTTGGGCTTGCAGCCCCCCGATAGGCAAGCTATCGGGGCTACCCTGTTGTGGAGAGCCCGGCATGTCAGCATGTAGCATAGCCGCCCCCGGCTGTGGACAACCCGCTATTTCAGCACGTAGCATAGCCGCCCTCGGCTGTGTCTCACCCGGGAAATCTTTCTACTCTTTCACACCCGGGGGCGGGTGTGCTACCTGATACCGAGCCAAATCGAATCCCCCCTGGCACGCCCGGCGTGGCGCGCCTAAAATGACGGTTTCGCCCCCTGGGGCGGCCGTATTCTTTGAAATCTCAGGAGTCTTTGCGATGGCCAGCGAGCCTGCCCGCACACCTCTTTATGAATGGCACGTCGCCAACGGCGGCAAGATGGTGGATTTCGCCGGCTGGAGCATGCCGACGCATTACACGTCGATCGTCCAGGAGCACAACGCGACCCGCGGCGCAGTCGGGATGACCGATATTTCGCACATGGGCCGCCTGCGATTCGAGGGGCCGGGCGTGGCCGTCTTTCTGGCCGAGTTGCTCACCCGCCGCGTCGCCGACCTCGGGTTGGGACAGATCCGCTACTCGCTCGTCACCAACGACGAGGGGGGCATCTTGGACGACGTCCTCGTCGGCCGCTATCACAACGCCTACGGGCAGCCGTACTACGTTATGGTGGTCAATGCAAGCAATCGCGCCAAGATCGTCGCCTGGATCGAACGGCATTTGACGCCCGAACGCGCCTCGCGTCGCGGCCACGAGATCGTCTGGAACGACATTTCGAGCATCTTTGCCATGTTCGCCATTCAAGGCCCGCGAAGCGCGGAGCTGATCCAACCGCTGGTCGACGTCGATTTGGGCCTGATGAAATACTACCGCGGCGAACAGGTTCGCATCCTGCATCCGGTCGCGAAGCGTCAAGGCGGCCTGTTGAGCCGAACCGGCTACACGGGCGAGGACGGATTCGAACTGGTGCTCGGCGCCGATATCGCTCCGGCCGTCTGGGAAAAGCTCTTGGAGTTGGGCAAGCCGCTTGGGGCCGTGCCGACCGGCATCGCCTGCCGCGACACCTTGCGGCTCGAAGCCGGAATGCCCTTGTACGGCCACGAGTTGTCCGAGCAGATCAACCCGCTTCAGGCCGGCCTGTCGTTTGCGTGCCACCTCAAGGGATACAACTTCCCGGGCCGCGACGCGCTGGTCGAGATCGAAAAGAACCCGCTGCCGACGGTTCGCATCGGGTTGGAGTTGAGCAGCCGGCGCGTCGCCCGCGAAGGCGCGGCGATTTATGCCGGCGACCGTCGCGTTGGCGAGGTGACCAGCGGCACGTTCTCGCCAACGCTCGAAAGACCGATCGCCATGGGCTACATCGAGTCGGAATTTTCCACGCCGGGCACGGACCTGGTGGTCGACATCCGCGGCCATCGCGAGTCGGCCCGAATCGTTCCCCTTCCCTTTTATCGTCGTCCCACCCAAGGAGGCACCAAGTGAAACCCGAAGAACTGCTTTACACGAAAACCCATGAATGGGTCCATGTCGCGACCGACGGCGAGGGCAACAAGATCGCCACGGTGGGACTGGACCGTTTCGCGCTCGACGCCCTGACGGACCTGGTCTTTCTCGACTTGCCCGAAGTCGGCCGCTCGGTCGAGGCCGGGCAGCCGTTCGGCGAAGTCGAGTCGGTCAAGGCGGTCAGCGACCTGAACAGCCCGGCCGACGGCGAGGTGGTCGAGGTCAACGCCGGGCTGCCCGACAAGCTCGAATCGTTGCCCGACGATCCATACGGCGAAGGCTGGATGATCAAGGTCAAGGTAACCGACGAGTCGAGCTTGGGTCGGTTGCTGGACCATGCGGCGTATCAGAAGCTTTGCGAGGAAGAGGCGTAGCAGAACCATCATGCCCTACATCCCCAACACGCGTGAAGAACAACAAGCGATGCTCCAGGCGATCGGCGTCGAGTCGATCGAATCGCTTTTCGAGATGATTCCGGCCGAAGCCCGGCTGGGGCGCGAGCTCGCGCTGCCTCGGGCGATGGGCGAGCTGGAGCTGACGGCCGAAATGACGCGGCTGGCCGGCCGCAACGTGGCCGCCGACCATGTGGCCTGTTTCCTGGGCGGCGGCGCCTACGACCATTTCATCCCCGCCGTGGTCGACACGATCGGTTCGCGCGGCGAGTTCTACACGGCCTATACGCCCTATCAGGCCGAGGCGAGCCAGGGCACGCTTCAGGCGATTTTCGAGTATCAGACGCTCATCACGCAGTTGACCGGCATGGACGTCTCGAACGCCAGCCTCTACGACGGCGGCACGGCGGCCGTCGAGGCGGCCATGATGGCCATGGGCGCGACGCGACGCAAGCGGGTCGTGACCACGACGGCCGTCCACCCCGAATACCGCCAGATTCTCGCGACTTACTTCACCAACCACGATACCGAGTTACACACGGTCGCCGCGTCGGAGGGAACCACCCCGGTCGAAGCGGTCGTCGCGGCGGTCGACTCGAAAACGGCCTGTGTGCTGGTGCAGCATCCGAATTTCTTCGGTTGTCTCGAAGAGGTCGAGGCCCTGGCCGAGGCGGCGCACAAGGCGGGCGCGCTGTTGATCGTCGCGGTCAACCCGATCAGCCTTGGGCTGCTCAAGCGGCCGGGCGACTACGGGGCCGACATCGTCGTGGCCGAAGGCCAGCCGCTGGGCAACGCCTTGAACTACGGCGGCCCGTACCTCGGCATCATGGCCTGCGGCGAGAAATTCGTCCGGCAGATGCCCGGCCGGCTCGTCGGCCAAACGGTCGACCGGCGCGGGACCGTCTGTTGGGCGCTGACGCTGCAAACCCGCGAACAACACATCCGCCGCGAGAAGGCCACCAGCAACATCTGCACCAATCAGGGTCTGATGGCGCTGCGAGCGGCCGTCTACCTGGCGGCGATGGGCCCGACGGGGATGCGTCGCGCGGCCGAGTTGTGCCTGCAAAAGGCCCACTACGCGGCCGAACGACTCGCCGCGAGCGGCTCGGCGACATTGCCGTTGGCGAAGCCGTTTTTCAACGAATTCGTCGTCCGCGTGGCCGGCGGCCGCGTCGAAGAGAAGATCGAGGCGGCCCGGAAGGTCGGGATACTGGCCGGCGTGCCGCTCGCGCCGTGGTATCCCGACTTGGCCGATTGCCTCTTGGTGGCCGTCACCGAGAAACGAACCAAGGCCGAAATCGACCGGCTTGTGGATGTTTTGGCGGGATAAAAAAAGGGAACCGCGGATGAACGCCGATGCACGCGGACGTTCTTTCGCTCCCCTTACCTGACCGACCGTACGATTCGGAAAAAGGGGAAAACGGGGAAAAAGGAAAAGGTGTTAGTTGAGGCTAATGTTACCTAAGGCAGAACCCAATCGGTTTTCCCCTTTCCCCCCTTTCCCCTTTTTCCGATCGTCAAGGACCGTTTCAGACGGCTGAGTACTT
This sequence comes from Planctomycetaceae bacterium, assembly GCA_003532715.1. GTDB lineage: Bacteria > Planctomycetota > Planctomycetia > Pirellulales > Thermoguttaceae > UBA11386. Next base: position 6,855 of record DOEZ01000118.1, on the reverse strand, counting down.
ACCATTTGCGTTTATCCGCGTTCATCCGCGGTTCCAAAGAAGAACCGCGTCGAGGCGTGTTCCTGACCGGCCGTGTGCCGAAGAGTGAGACTAATGCGAAATCAGCAAGCCACGCAACTGTTGTTTGAATTGTCGAAGCCGGGATGCACGGGCACCCAGATGCCGTCGTGCGATGTGCCCGAGAAGCCGCTCGACGCAATGTTGCCGCCCGAGGCGACCGCCGACGCGCCGCTGCCGCTGCCCGAGTTGAGCGAGCCGGACCTGATTCGCCACTTCATCAACCTATCGACCCAGAACATGTCGGTCGATACGCATTTCTATCCCCTCGGCTCGTGTACGATGAAGTACAACCCGAAACGGAACGAGCGGCTCGCCTCGCTGCCGGGGCTGTCGGGCTTGCATCCGTATCAACCGGACGACACCGTGCAAGGGATGCTCGAACTGCTCTATNNTCGTGCACGATGAAGTACAACCCCAGGATCAACGAGCGCGCCTGTTCCCTGGAGGGCTTCCGCGGCCTGCATCCCTATCAGTCCGAGGAGCATGTGCAGGGTGCGCTGCTGCTCATGAAGCGGCTGGAGAACTGGCTGGCGGAGATCGCCGGCCTACGTGCGGCGACGCTGCAGCCGGCCGCCGGGGCGCACGGCGAGTTCACCGCGCTGTTGACGGCCGCCGCCTATTTTCACGACCTCGGACAGCGGCGGACGACCGTGCTCTTGCCCGACCAGGCCCACGGCACCAATCCGGCCAGCGCGGCGGTGGCCGGTTTTCAGACGAAGCAAGTCAAGAGCGACGAGCACGGGCTGGTGGACCTCGACGATCTGGCCGCGAAGCTCGACGACACGACGGCCGTCTTCATGATCACCAACCCGAACACCCTGGGACTGTTCGACGGCCAGATCAGCCGGATCGCCGAACTGGTGCATAACGCCGGCGGACTGGTCTATCTCGACGGCGCGAACATGAACGCCATCATGGGAATCGCGCGGCCGGGCGATTTCGGCGCCGACATGATGCACTACAACCCGCACAAGACGTTCAGCGGCCCGCACGGCGGTGGCGGCCCCGGCGCGGGACCGATCGCCGTCGCCGAAAAGCTCGCGCCGTATCTCCCCTCGCCGATCGTCGTTCGCGACGAGAACGGTTACCGCCTCGACTTCGACCGGCCCAAGTCGATCGGCCGCGTGCGAAGTTTCTTCGGCAACACGGGCGTGTTGGTGCGGATGGTCTGCTATATTCTGACGCATGGCCCCGACGGACTTCGCCGCGTGTCGGAGAACGCCGTACTCAACGCCAATTACCTGCTGAGCCGAATGAAGCACATCCTGCCCGTTCCGCACGGCGACCGCTGCATGCACGAGTTCGTGGCCTCGGCCTCGACGCTCAAGACCCGTCGCGGCATCACGGCAATGGACATCGCCAAGCGGCTGTTGGATCGGGGTTTCCACGCGCCGACGGTTTATTTCCCGCTGATCGTTCCCGAGGCGCTCATGATCGAGCCGACCGAGACCGAGAGCAAGGCGACGATGGATGCATTCGCCGAGGCGATTTTCCGGATCCTCGAAGAGCCCGACGACGTACTGCACGAAGCGCCGCACGCCACGCAGGTCAGCCGTCCCGACGAAGTGCGCGCCGCGCGCCAGCCGATTCTATCCTGGTCGCCGGCTCGGGACGAAGGGAACCGCGGATAAACGCAGATAAACGCGGATGGGCTTATCGCCGCTGTCGCACGTTCTCGCCCCGCGCATGGGTTGCACGAGTATAATCAAGATGGCCACCCCTAATCGGTTTGGACAATCGCCGTCATGGCCTTTATCCAATTCCTATCCGCGTTTATCCGCGTTCATCTGCGGTTCCAAGAAAGAAGTCTCGCCTCGCCCTAGATCATGACTCCAAGAACCCGCTGTGCTTTGTTGATCGATCCGCCGGCCTCGGGCGACTGGAACATGGCGGTGGACGAGGCGTTGCTCGAATCGTTCGCCGACCAAGATGTCTGCTGCTGGCGATTCTACGGGTGGCGCGAACCGACGTTGTCGCTGGGCTACTTCCAAACCCATGACGACCGCCGTCGCCATCCGGCCAGCCTGACGTGCCCTATCGTTCGTCGCGCCAGCGGGGGAGGCGCCATCGTCCACGACGTCGAATTGACCTACAGTCTGATCGCCCCGGCTGGAACTCCGTTGGCCTCGCAGCGCGAACGGCTCTACCGAATGGTCCACGAAACACTCATCGAAACCCTGGCCCTATTGGGGGTGCCCGGTGCCTCGTTGTTTGGGCATGAAACGCTCGTCCACCCTGAGGGATCGCCTTTTTTGTGTTTCGAGCGACGTTCGCCGGGCGATGTAGTATATGGCGACGCGAAGATTGCCGGCAGCGCGCAGCGTCGGCGTCGAGATGCCGTGCTGCAACACGGCAGCGTCCTGCTGGGACGTTCGACCGCCGCACCCGAGTTGCCGGGGATCAAGGAACTAGCGTCCCGGGAGATATCGAACCAAACGCTAACGGAAGCATGGCTTCCGCGACTCGAAACACATCTTGAACTGGCGTTTTTCGATCATTATCTTGAAAGCAGCGAGCAGGACCGAGCAACGGAACTGGTCCGAGTGAAGTATGCCTCGGATCGGTGGACCCGGAATCGCACCGCCTGATTCGCGTCATCAACCAGGATGCGAGGAAAAGCGGCACCTCCCGAGATGCCACTCTCTGGGGGCATTAGGGAACCATTAAAGCTGGTGGTTTGGTTTTGACATTGACTGGATTTGTTGGTAATATCAGTTGTAGTGGGGGATGATGTCTCAACGCCTTGTCTGTAGCGCGTCGCGGCGGCAATAAGGGCTTCCTGTCGTAGGGAGGAAGTTGCCGTCACCTTATCCGGGCGTGTCGGCGAGCGTTGGTTCGAGAATCCCACGCGGAAAAGAGGGCAGATCGGAAATGGAGCTTTGGCGTGAACGCGACTTACGACTTCGGCGGAACAGGCCGTGCGTGATGTTCGGAGACTGCGTCGTCGGCGACTCGCCGAGACCGTCTCCCGAAGTAGGTGACCGTAATGGATGTGAAACTGGTCGTACTCGGCGGAAAGAATGCGGGTCGGATCATTCCGATCACCGTCGAGAAGTTTTTCATCGGTCGCGCGGAAGACTGCCATCTTAGACCGAACACCGATCTGGTAAGCCGTCATCACTGCGCCATCACGGTTGACTCGGACGAGGTGACGGTTCGCGATTTCGGCAGCCGAAACGGCACCCTGGTCAACGGCGAGCGGATTCGCGGCGAGGAAGAATTGAAGGCGGGCGATCGGCTGGCCGTCGGTCCTCTGGAATTCGAGATCCGCATCGAGGTGGCGCTGACCGCCGCCAAGAAGCCGAAAGTCGAGACGATCGAGCAGGCCGCGGCGCGAACCGTCGAGACGGCCGCCGCCAAGTCGGCGAAAAAGGAACTGGACATCGCCGACTGGCTCGCGGATACGGTCGACGGCGGCGGCGACACCCAGTCGATCGAGAAGGTTCCCGGAGGCGACACGGCGATGAGTCCTCCGCCGGCGGCCGAGGACCAGACGGCGGCCCAAGAGGCGAAAGACCGGGAGCCGGTCGAGGAGCAGAAGAAGGAACCCCGGCGTTCGTCGCCCAGTGGAGTTCACGGCCTGAAAGGCCCCAAGTCAATCGACAGCAAATCGGCGGCGGCCGACACCCTGCGAGCTTTTTTCAACCGGAAATAGGGCCACTCGAACGAAGTGGAATCAGGGTTCCACGATCGAGGACTCGCTTCCTTCCCTTCCTTCTTTCACACGGCGACGAGGAGAGGCATTCGTGAGAGCGGCCGATTCGAGCGGCAAAAAGGCTTCCATCCTGGGTGTCGGGCTCGACGCCACGGACGGGCACGTCCGTCTTACCCGCGGAAAAACTTCGCCCTGGTCGGAGGATCGGAACGGACCCACGCCGTCATGCAAGAGACGGCGGTGAAGATCAACGAGCACGTCGACCGGGAAGGCAAACGCCTTGAAGACGTCACGCCCACCGAAATCCGCGACATCTGCGAGAAGGTGAACGATACCCTTCGTCCCTGATCCGATCACTCGCGTGCCATCGACGGCTTGCCCGTCCTTGCAGTTGCTTGCGGCTACGGATTGTTGTTTTCGTCGGGCCGTTCAGGCTTCTCGACCGGCGGTTTCGCCTTGCTGCTACCTCGACGTTTCTGGTTCTTCTTGGCGAGATCTCGCATCCAGACGCTATGCCGCCCGACAAATTCGCGATCCGCGCCGTGACTNNATGTCTTTCCCCAGGCCATGTTGCTGGGCTCGCGCGAATCGATCATGACGGGAAACGTCAGGCCACGCTTCTGAAGCAACTCCTTGAGTTTCTCCAAGTGTTCGCCGTCCACGTATGGGTGGATGGTAATAAAGACACGTCCGCCGTCGCCTTGCTTCGAGGCTTCCCACTGTTGCTGGAGTTGCGGCAGTTCATACATGCACGGCCCGCAACCCATGCTCCAGAAGTGGATTTCGACGTCCTTGCCGCGCGCGTCGTCGAGCCAAACGGGGTCGCCGTTGAGCCAGAGTTCGCCGGTCAGCGGCGGGGCCGGCTTCTTCTTCAATTCGTCGAAGAACGCCTTCTTGGCCTTCACCGCTTCGAGCAACAGAGCGATATCCTCCGTCGAATCGTCCGCCCCATAGACGATTCCTCGAGCCGAATCGCACACACGATAATCGTCAGGTGGATCGACGCGGAAGAAGTTGGCCGGATACTCGCGATCGACCTGAAATTCCTCGAGCACGACCTCCCGGCTTGCCAACAACGTCGTCTTGCCCTGCCTGTTCGACACGTGGTGGGTGTATCGAAAATGTCCGGCAACGTAACCACCGTCGCCGAATTTGCGGAAGTTGCCACAGACAATATCCTCGGCCGTGTCGCTGGTTGGGCCGAATTCCGACAAGTCGGCGTCTTGCATGACGCGGACTTCGTGCAAGTGTGTCCAGCGGGTCGGCATGAACCCCGACGCCGGATCGAGAGCGAGCCGAGTCGTGAGCGTATCGATCCGCTTGTCGCCCGGCTTTGCCTTCGGATTCACGACGCGGAGCACCTCGCGATCCGGATGATCTTGCTGATAGGCATTGAGTTCCTCCACGCTCCCAAAGAGGGGCTGTTTCCTGACCGTCACCTGCTCGACGACGTAACAGACGCGGCCGTCGACGCGAGTCCGCCAAGGCAAAACCTTCGCGGCCGGATCGGCAAGCGTCTCGCGCGTCTCGGGAATCGCCTCGGGGATGGGGTAGTAGTTCTGCCGGACTTCCTCCAAGAACGGCGGAAATCCGACGGGCAGTGCCGGCCGAGGCGGCGTTGACCCGGAGATTGCCGCCGCATCGTCGGCTTGTGGCAGGATGCTCATGGACTTATCACAAGGCCGCAATACGTGTAGGTGCTCGCCGTCGCAATACATGCGATGCTCGACGTTCTCGTCTTTCCATTCTCCGTCGCGCCGTTCCGAAAACCATCGCTCGCCGCACGCGCCGAGAAGAACCGTGTGCGTGGTCGCGTGGTACTTCGGCTCCTCGGTGGAGAACAACATCAGGGCGCCTCGTCGCTGCTCGGCTATCTGCTGTTGCGACGTAACCCGGCAGCGAGCCTCCCACGATCGAAGCTTCTTGCCGGCGGCAGCGCCCTTGTCATACTCGCGCAACAAATCGGCAACGGTCATCGGAGGCAATTGAGCCTCGTCGGCCGGAACTTGCTCCCACCGAGCAACCGACTGCTCCGGATTCTCTTCCGCGCCGATCGCCACGCAAGGATGGACAACCAGCGCCAATGCGATTCCAAGCAGGACCACGGGAATTCTCGACCGCCAACATTCTAGCCAACCCATGATTTGCCTCTTTCGATGGTTTGTTGGGAATAGACGCGCATCTCAATCGAAAAGAATGCGTCGGTGTCGCCGACCGCGAGCTTCAAGCGTGATTCTATCATTGCCGAAAGGGGAACGGAAGCTCTTGTGACACGATCAGTTCTTCTTCGACCCGTAGGGTCGTTGTGACAGTAGCCCGGCGATTCATCGCCGGGTCGGAGAGCAGAAAGATGTCTGTCCGTCCCGGAGGGACGATTGAAGACGCGTCTCAAAATGCAGAACTCGCGCGTCCCTCCGGGACGCAAACAACCATCATTGCCCATATCCCCAGCAGTGAACTGCTGGGCAATTATCAGGCGTCCCTGCGGGACGGATCGGACTCACACAAAGATCTCGATCCCTTCGGGCTAGTGTTACTTCGCGAATAAGGCGGTTCACGCGAATACCTCAATACCCTTCGGCGTCGGTCGGGGGAAAGGCTGCCCGCAGGCGTGGCATGCCTCGCGGTCGCGTGGGGCGAGGGTGTTGCAGCTTGGGCACGGCTCCAGCGGCGGCCAGCGGCGATACGTCAGGTAGCCGACCAGCCCGGGCAGCCCGAACAAGAACACCGTGACGACCCAGAGCCACGTCCACGGCTGGGCGTAACGTTTCTGGCGACGGTAGCAGAGGCAGACGCAAAGGAGTCCGACCGCGTTTACGAAAAGCAGCATGGGCCATGTGTCCAAGACGACCGCGACAATCGCGCTTGCATAGGTGGCGCGTTTTCCAGATCGAACGTAGTCATGTGGATCGATGAACGCCGTGCCGACCATCCATATTGCCGGAAGCGGAGTGGCCAACGCAACTTCCCAGTGGTTCGACCTGAGACCGAGGGGCAGGTCAACCGAGTCCTCCTTCTCGACGTTTCCCTCGTTGTCAAACCAGACGAATTTGGTCGTGTGAACGTTCGATTCGCGCCGCCAGCGGTCGACTTGGGCCAACACCTTGTTCTCGCCGAGAAAATAAGCATTGAATTCCTTA
>DOEZ01000619.1 GCA_003532715.1 Planctomycetaceae bacterium | reverse complement strand
GGCCACCGGCATGTTGTGGGATCCCGACAAAATGGTCGAAGCCGTGCAAGCACGCGAAGAGTTGTATCCGACCGCGCTCGAGAACGGCGTTGCCCTACTCCACCCGCGACGTCCGATGACCGCCATTCTCGAAGGGCCCCTCATCACGCTCGGCCGGACCGAGTCGGGCATCTCGTTCGGCGGCAGCGGCGGCAGCCTGACCGACGTCTTCTTCCTGATTTGTTCGACCGACGATCGCGGACACCTGCNNGCTCGGCTGAGCCGCGTTCTCACCGCGCCGGGCTTTCTCGACGAACTGCGAGAACTCGACAACCCGGCCGCCATCCGCCGCCTGATTACCCAAACCGAAGTGGAGTTGGCGTAGGCCGAGTTCCTTGTCCCGAACAACCCGTCGCAACCCGATCGCCGCCAAGAAACGTGCTCGAACAACATAACCCATCCATGTCCGATCCACACGCGGTTTCCTGTCTCTGGCTGGGCGATTCGGGCCGGAACGAGTTCCGCGAGGCGCGCGCGTCGCTCGATCGGTTCGCCCGCGTCGTCGAAAGCGCCCGGGTTGCCGATGCGCTCGCCCTGCTCGATTCGTCGTTCGCTCCCGCGATGATCGTCCTCGCCCAGGGCTACCCGGGCCAATTCTCGAACGACTCGGTCGACCGCTTGCGGCGAGCGGCCCCTTTGGCGCGTATCGTCGGACTGCTTGGCAGTTGGTGCGAGGGAGAGGCGCGAACGGGACGCCCCTGGCCTGCCGCGATTCGGATCTACTGGCATCAGTGGCCCGGACAGGGCGACCGCGAACTCGCATCGCTGGCCGCCGGAGTTCGATCGGCCTGGTCGCTGCCCGGCACGGCCACCGAGGAAGAACGACTCCTGGCCGCCGCGCCCTTCTCGCAACGTCGTCGCGACGGCCTCGTCGCAATCTGTGCCCGCCGACATGAGGTCCACGATTGGCTGACGGCCGCCTGCCGATCGCGGGGCTACGCAACCGTTCAACTGCGGCCCGATCGCCCGACTCGAATCGACGGCGCGCGAGCGGTCCTGTTCGATGCCTCAACGGCCGACGACCCCGAAATGGCCCCCTTGCGCCGCTTGCACCACGACCTGGATGGCGGCACCCCCATCCTCGCCATGCTCGATTTCCCGCGAGTCGAAGACCGCGATCGCGCCCGAGCCGCCGGCGCCTCGGCCATTCTCTCAAAACCGTTGCTCCTCGACGATCTCTTTGAACACCTGGACCGCTTCGCGAGCAACCCTTCGTGACGTTGTGCCATGGTGAGGCAATCATTCCTCACACAGAGCCACAAAGCCACGGAGACGCAAGCGGATCAGCACCGTTCGGCCAGACTCTGAACGATCGGAAACAAGGGAAAGGGGAAAAGGGGAAGAAAAAAGTGCCAAGCCCTCGCACGGTTCGCGTTCAAGTCAATTCTCTTCAATTTCTTTTTCTTTGTGCCTTTGTGTCTTTGTGAGATAATCATTCCTCACACAAACCCACCGAGCTGCGGAGAACCCGCCGAGTAATCCCTTCGCGTGAGGGGAGTGCTTTCTGTGGTGATTTTCGAAATTCGCCGATTTCTCCGAAAACTGCCCTGGACACGCAACCACGATATTGCGACACTCCCCGCCCGTCGAAGCTCCCTTTCGTGGATCGTGCCATGTTTCGCCGCTCTTCAAGAACCGACCGCTCGCCCGCCGCTTGGGTCACGACCGTTTTTGCGGCTGGACTATCACTTACCCTCCTGGGGGGATGCCAGTCGATGAATCTGCGAGGCGAGCCGTTCCCACGCGACGAGACCTTCCAGGTGCCCCGCCAAGTCCGACCTCGCGACAACGAAATCGAGTGTTTCGGTTTCAGCAACAAGGCTCGCGAGATCGAACAGGGCTGCGGAGCACGCTGATCCTGGCTCTCCAGGACGGCACCGGGGCCTGGGCCAAATCGGCCCCATAGACACCAAGTTAAGCAAAACAACATTGACCAACACTTGAAACGAAGAGGGAGTTGGGAACACTGATCTTCGCTAATCCGCGCTAATTATCAAGATTAGTGCTTATCAGCGTGAATNNGTGAATTAGCGTTCCTCTTTCTTTCTAACCTCTCGCTGTTGCGTAGTTATTCCGTTAACTTGATGCATATGGACCTGGGCCAAATCGTCCCGCAACCGTTTGTCGCTTGTTCGGCCGACCCGGGCATGATAGGCTTTCTTTACGCCGCTGCAATTCGCCGGCGACGATGATCGAGCCTTCTTGCACCCTTTCGGGCGTGTCGATGTTCGAGCTTGCAACCTGTCCCGCCTGTGGAAGATTCGCCCTCGCGCCGGCCGAGTGGTCGGCCGACAGCGTCGTCCGCTGCCCCCACTGCCTGGCCGAATACCACCTCGCCCAAGCTGCGTCGCAGCCGCTGCCACGACTGATTCCGTCCGCGATCGTNNGCGTCCGCGGCCGTCGCGCAACCTCCAGCCGAAACGCCGACGGGCGTCAACGATTCCGACGCCCAACCCCCTGGCCACGACCCCGGCGCCGAACCGTTTCCGGGCGTTCTTTCGTCGCCCCACGCCCACGATCATGCCGACGCCTACGACTTCATCCCCGACGAGCGGCGACGCCAACTCGACACAGCGGCCGCCGTCGCGGCCCG
>DOEZ01000626.1 GCA_003532715.1 Planctomycetaceae bacterium | reverse complement strand
GCGCGGGCTGTTGGGCGTCACGATCGGCGACACGCCCAACGGGGTGATGGTCGTTGGCGTTATCCCCAAGGGCCCTGCTGATCAAGCCGGCTTGAAGAAAGACGACATCATCACGCACATCAACGGCAAGCCCGTCCAGGACCAGAAGACCCTGACGGACAACACGAAGAACCTGAAGCCGGGAATGACGGTCAAGCTCACGGTGAAACGCGGTGAGGAAGTGTTGGAGAAATCGGTCACCTTGGGCAGGCTGGTCACGCCGTCGACCCAACAGCGCGATATGCTCAACGCCATGGGCGTTGGGATGAGCCGGAGACACGATGACTTCCCCGTGGTCTTGCAGCACGACAGCGTCTTGCGTCCGGTCGATTGCGGCAGCCCGCTCGTCACGCTCGACGGCAAAACGGTCGGCGTGAACATTGCGCGGGGCGGACGAACCGAGACCTATTGTGTTCCGACCAACGCCCTGATCATGCTGATGTACGATCTGATGTCGGGTCGCAAACGGCCCCAGGAAGCGGTCAAACCGGAGGAGGAGAAGAAGCCCGCCGCGGAGGCAAAGAAGGACGAACCGGCCCCCGAAGGGAAGCCGAAACCCGAGGCCGATCCGAAAGCGAAGGAGAAGCCCGAATCGAAACCCGAGCCCAAAGTTGAACCGAAGCCGGACGAGAAGGCTAAACCCAAAACTGATCCGAAGCCGGAGGAAAAGGCTGAACCAAAGGCTGAACCAAAGCCCGAGGCAACGCCGACGCCGGATGTCAAACCGGCCCCCAAGGCGGAGAGCAAGCCCGATAAGAAGTCGGAACCCAAGGTAGAACCGAAGCCCGAGGAGAAGCCGCTTCCCAAGCCGGAAGCGAAGCCGGAAGCAAAGCCCGAACCAACGCCCGAGGTTGAACCAAAACCGGAAGAGAAGTCGGCGCCTAAGGCGGAAACCGTTCCCGAGAAGAAGCCCGAGCCGAAGCCCGAGCCGGAGACACAGCCCGATCCCGCTCCCGATTCGCAGCCAGTCCCCGAGCCCGAAACAAAGCCGGACTCGCCCGAGAAAACCGGTTCGGAGAACGGCGCGGCCGATCGGGACGACTTCCTTAGCGACAAGAAAGCGGAGACCGAAGCTCGTTCGCCACAGCCCACGCCGGTGGGCAAGCCGGTCGCCATCTGATGCGAGTCGGGCTGTCTTGGTCGCCTTGTTTTTCTCGCTAGGCCCTCCAGATTGCGCATTCTACTTGCCTTCATCGAGGCCGATGGCATTCTGCGGCAAAATGGGCCATTTTGACGACTCTACGGGTTCTTTCGCGTGCGGCTGCTGTTCTGTTTGTACCGATAAGAGAGACAGGTGGAGCCGTGTCCCATCATCTTCTCGAAACGGTCCGACGACTCGATCATGTGCCAGCCGCGTTTTCTCGTGTTGCTTACTCTCTTGTTCGCCACGGGGTGTACGCCCTTGGGCGAGTACCTGAACAACGGCATGAAGGTCGGGCCGAATTACTGCCCACCGGACGCAATGGTCGCCCCTGATTGGATCGACGCGGGCGACAAACGCGTGGACGACAGTCAGATCGACATGGCCCAATGGTGGACCGTTTTTGGCGACCCCTCGCTCGACGCGCTCATTCGCACGGCCACTCGCCAGAACCTGACGCTTCGCGAGGCCGGTTTCCGTGTGCTCCAAGCCCGCGCGGCGCGGGCCATCGCCGCTGGAAACCTGTTTCCGCAACAGCAGGCGGCCGTGGGCGGTTTCGCCCGGAATGCGGCCAGCACGGCCGTGGCCAATCGCGATTTTCTTCTGGAGCCCTATTTCGACCAGTGGGACGCCGGGTTCAACCTGGCATGGGAACTCGACTTCTGGGGCCGGTTCCGTCGTGCGGTCGAGGCGGCCGACGCCGATCTCGACGCCCAGGTGGCCGAGTACGATCACGTCATGGTCACCTTGTTCTCCGACGTCGCGGCTGCTTATGTCGAGATTCGGACGCTCCAACAACGAATTGCCCTCGCGCGCGAGAACGTTCGGCTGCAGCGCGAAACGAACACGATCGCCGACGCGCGTTATCGGGGCGGACAAGTGAGCGAACTCGACGTCGATCAGGCGGCGGCTACCTTGGCCCAGACCGAGGCCCTCATTCCGCAACTAGAACTGCGGCTCCGCGAAACGTCGAATCTCCTGTGCATTCTGATGGGCATCCCGCCAACCGATCTCCAGCGCGTGCTCGGCACGGGTCCGATCCCCTCGGCGCCGGGTGAAGTTGTCGTCGGCGTGCCCGCCGATCTATTGCGCCGCCGGCCGGACGTGCGTCGCGCCGAACGCGAGGTGGCCGCCCAGAGCGCGCGGGTGGGCGTCGCCACGGCCGAACTCTATCCGCACATCGGCATTGGCGGCGCGCTCGCCTTTTCGTCCGAGGATTTCAGCGATCTATTAAGCAGCGCGGCCTTTCAGGGAAACGTCGGTCCGACGTTTCGTTGGAACATCCTGAACTACGGACGCCTCATTAACTCCATCCGGTTGCAGGATGTCCGATTGGCCGAGCGAATGGTCCGCTATCAGAACCAAGTTTTGCGGGCCAATGCCGAGGTGGAGAACGGCATTGCCCAATTCTTGCACGGCATTGAGCGCGCGCGGTGGCTCGACACGAGCGTGGCGGCCTCGGAGAAGGCGGCACGCATCGCCTTGGCGCAATACAAGGGGGGCATCATCAGCTTCAACTGGCTCGCCATGATCCAGCAGGACTTGGTCCAAAGGCAGGAACTCCTAGCCCAAGCTCAAGGCGAGACGGTTTTGGGCCTTGTCGAGACCTATAGGGCGTTGGGGGGCGGCTGGGAGCCAACCCGGCCGATGCTTCCGATGGACGAGTCACGCGTGGGGCCGTTGTTCGTTGTGCCATCGCTGGTGCATCCGTCGCCTGAGCCCGAAGCGGAGATATTGCCCACGCCCGACGCGGAGCCCGGGTCCGGGCTGCTGCACGAGGCCGAGCCGATTTCACAGGGCAACCCTGTGACGACATCCTCTCGCACCACCTGGACTCCCCCGCTCGACTGGCGAGGGTAATCGGTCGAACCGCGAACGATCTCGAACTGCGGATGGCCGCGAATCGCGGGGTCCATTCGTGAAACAATGCTTGAGGCCAACTGCCATGCAAGCCGTGAAAAATCGCGACGGACTTTTTCCATGGGCGGCGAGTGAAATTGGAAATTAGCACGACCACGACCTCTTCGAGACGTATTCCGGTTAGTTCCGGCGACGGAATAGAAGTGCGGGGTTCGTTCTGACGACATCGGGCACGTTCTCGCTTTGAACCTTCTTGGGAAGGTTACGATTCCATCAACCCACATGGTTCCGCATCCCGAAGATTGCGGATCAGACACGACGATGATAACTCCAGACGAACCGCTCAATACGAGCATTCTGACGATTCTGTATCTTGGCGACGTCTTCTTTGCCGTCAGCGGCGCGTTGACGGCCGCGCGCTATCGCATGGACGTGCTCGGATTTCTGTTGGTCGGAACGATCACCGGGATCGGCGGGGGCACGGTCCGGGATCTGCTTCTGGGGCGCACCGTGTGGTGGACCCAGGATCCGACGGAGTTGATCCTGTGTCTGGCGGCCTCGCTCGTGACGTTCTTCTTCATTCCGGGCGACATGGCGCGTCGCAAGGGAATGCTGTGGGCCGACGCTGCGGGGCTGTCCGTATTTGGGGTAGTGGGATGCAGTATCGCGATTCAGTTCGAATCGCCCTTCGTGATTGCGGTGTTCATGGGAATGGTGACGGCGACGGGCGGCGGAGTCATCCGCGACGTGCTCACCAACACCCAGCCGATCATCATGTGCGGCCAGCCCTACGCCACGGTCGCGCTGCTTGGCTCACTGAGCTACGCAAGCTTGAGATGTCTGGGCGCGCCGGAAATCGCCGCCCAGACCATCGCGTGCGTTTCGGCTTTCGCGTTGCGGGCCTCCGCCATCG
>DOEZ01000519.1 GCA_003532715.1 Planctomycetaceae bacterium | reverse complement strand
ACGAGATCACGCTCGATGAGATTGAGCGGATCGTGATTTGACGTCGCGGCTCAGGTATCTCGATGCCCCCCTCCACGAGGTGGGATTGCGGTGCTGAAACGCCATCTGCCAGCGCTCGTGTGGCGGCCGTGGCCCGGCCAGCACGGCTGCTGAACTGCGTCACGAGATTCCCGACGCGATCGTTGTCAGAAACACGTATCATATTTCTGACGCATAACACATCAATTTGGGGTGACTCCGTCAGGAAAACGGGAATGTTTTACTGACAGAATGGCATTACCGATCATGATTAAGGTGCAAGACGTAATCCTCGACTACCTCCGACGGCGCGGACGCGGCAAGGTCTACACCAGCAAAGACCTCGCTCATCTCGGCAGCCGGGCGGCCATCGACCAGACGCTCTCCCGCCTCGCCAGGGACGGTACACTCCAGCGTTTGGCTCGCGGGCTCTATTACTATCCGCGAACCAACGCGCGTCTGGACATGGTAGTCAGCCCCAATGCGGAGGAGATCGCCGATGCGTTGGCTCGTCAAACGGGAAGCCGAATCGCACCATCGGGGGCGCTGGCGGCAAACCGGCTCGGGCTGTCCACGCAGGTGCCGGCCAAACATGTCTACCTTACGGATGGCCGATCCCGCGAGGTCCAAGTCGGCAATCAGGTATTTGCCATGAAGCACGTGGCCCCGAAGGAACTGCCGATCGGCAACCCGGTCAGTGCGGCCGTCTTTCAGGCCCTTCGATACCTGGGCTCCGACTCCATTGACGACACGGTGATCTCCCGGCTTCGCCGCCATCTTTCCACGAAGCAACGGCGGCAACTGCTGCGGGATGCCCGTTACACGACGGGCTGGATTGCAGATATCGTTCGCAAGATCGGCGCCGGCGATCGCGTTGAGGAGGTTGTCACGGATGGATGATATGGCACGTTGGTCGGCGGCCGACCGAGCCGACTTGTTTACCGCAGTTGCCCATCAACGCGGGGATATGAGCGCCGCGGTTGTAGAGAAGGACTTTTGGGTCTGCTGGATCCTCCGTCGTCTATTCACGTTGACCGACGCGCCGGCCGGCATGATCTTCAAGGGCGGCACGTCGCTGTCCAAGGTTTTCAATGCCATTGGACGGTTCTCCGAAGACGTGGACCTATCTTTCGATCGTGCCGACCTTGGTTTCGGTGGTGACAACGATCCGGCGCGTGCCCCGAGCAAGAAGCAAGCCAAGCAACGTCTGAAGATGCTGAAAGAAGCCTGTCAGACTGTCATTCGCGATCGCTTCCTTCCGCGATTGGCCGCCGCTGTCGGCGAGACACTGCAAGACCCCGCTGAGCGCAACTGGAAGCTTGAAACCGACCAGGAAGATCCGGACGGCCAAACGGTCCTGTTTTATTACGCCACCGGCTTTGCCACTCGCGGGCCATTGGGGACAACGTACATACCACCCGTTGTGCGATTGGAGATGGGAGCACGATCGGACCACTGGCCTGCCGAAAACGCGACCGTCACTCCGTACGCCGCGGAGCAATTCCCCGCCAAGTTCCAACACCCAGGGAGCACGGTTCGCGTTCTGGCCGCAGAGCGGACATTCTGGGAGAAGGCGACGATTCTGCACGCCTGGTATCATGCTAAGCCAGACAAGCCTCTCAAAGACCGCCAATCTCGACACTACTACGATCTCGTCAAGTTGTTTGAGGCAGGGATCGGCCCGCGCGCCCTTCATCGCCTGGATCTCCTCGCCGCGGTGGCGACGCACAAGACCGTTTTCTTCGCAGACGCGGCGGCGAAGTACGACGAGGCAAAGCCGGGTAGCCTTCGTCTTGTGCCACCGGCATCTCGCCACGCCGAGTTGCGAGAGGATTACGGAAAGATGCGGGAAATGATCTTCGGTCAGCCACCATTGTTCGAGCACCTTCTGGCGGTGTTGACCGAGATCGAACAGCGGATCAACGCACCGACGTAACGGCGGCCGGTTCGCAGGATGCTGGTATTCACGTCCCCGATCCCTGCCCATTGCGTGCCTACGCTAGCACTCCGTTTGAGCGGCCTTTATAATGGCGATTCACGCACGGTTCTCCCTGTGAGCATGCGACGTTCTTTCCGTGTCATTCGCCCGGATTCTGTTTCTCGGCACCGTGGGTCTGTCCTTCTTCTCCAGCGAGCACGAAAAGGTAGTCAATCTTCTCCAGCCTGAGTTGAATCGTGCGCTGCGATCGCTCCAGCTTCTCTGTCGTTGACCATCGATTCTTCACAACCCCGGCGGATAGTGATTGCGGTTCATTTTTCGCCCAATCGGATGGGATGCCTGTTTTCGGATGGAAGGCTATCTTGCAGTGTCGATCCCCACTGTAGCTCCATTGTTCTCAAATTCGCCATGCCTGCAATATCCCCACTGCGTATTCCGCTTCCCAAAGGCTGGCCACGTTGCGTCCGGTCGAGCATCCTTCACACAATCTCCTTGGCTCAATTCGCACTGGCCCATACCCGTGGGACCAAGCAACCCCTGTTCTGTAAATTCTGTTGATTTTCTTTTCGGAGTTTAAGGGAAGTGGAGCGGCTTCGCCGCAGTTTTTATTGGCGTTCACGCAGACCAAGGGGGCTCATTGCCGCCCCCTTGGAACCCCGCTAGCCTTTCTCTGTGTTCCGTTTTCTGGAGGGCTGTTTGGCATCGTCAGGTAGACTTTGCCGGTCTCCCACTCGTCGCTGGTCTCGCTGAGGATGGCGCTGACCAGACGCAACAGTGACGCCTCGTTGGGGAACAGCGTCGCCACGCGAGTCCGACGCTTGATCTCTTGATTGAGCCGTTCCAGCGTGTTGGTGGTGCGCAGGCGACGCTGATGCGAGGCGGGTAGTTCGAAGACCGTGAGCCCCTCGGAGACGTTGGCTTCCATCCAAGCCGACAAGTCGGGCGCGCTGTCCGCGTATTTCTTCACCAGTTGCGTCAGCATCCGATCCGCCTCGTGGCGATCCGGCGAGTTGAACACGTTGCGCAAGTCCGTAGCGACTTCGGCGCGCATGGCCACCTTCGGCACGTAGTGCATCGCGTTCTGCATGAGGTGGAACTGGCATCACCATCGTCCATCCTCGGACGTTTGCACGCTGGCAAAGCGAGAGCCGCTCGGGCGTCAATCGCCGTAAGCGGGGGCGCCCCCGGAAGCCGGAAGAGATCCGCCAGTTGATCGTTGAGATGGCCAAGTCCACCGGCTGGGGCTACCGGCGGATTCTCGGTGAACTCCGCAAACTGCATCTCCACACGGTCTCGCGGGCCACCATCCGGCGGATTCTGCAGGAGCACGGCTTTGATCCCGGCCCGAATCGAGGCAAAGGCACCCGGCATGAGTTCATCGCAAGACACATCAAAACGCTTTGGGCCACTGACTTTTTCACGAAGACCGTCTGGACGTTGGGTGGGCCGGTGACGTATTACGTCTTGTTCTTCATCCACCTCCACACAAGGCGGGTCCACATTGCCGGCATGACGCCCAGTCCCGACGGCCCTAGGATGGCCCAAATGGCCCGGAACATGAGCATGACGTTTGCCG
>DOEZ01000468.1 GCA_003532715.1 Planctomycetaceae bacterium | reverse complement strand
AACTGGAGATGCAGAACGAGGAGCTCCGCCTTGCGAAGGAAGATTTGACGGAGTCGCGTAATCAATACGTGGATTTGTACGACTTTGCGCCGGTCGGCTACCTCACGGTGAACGATCGCGATCTCTTCGTCCAGGCAAATCTGGCCGCGGCGGACCTGCTTGGCGTCGAACGCGTTGCTCTTATCCAGCGTTCGCTGTCCGCCTTCATTGTGGAAGAAGACCAAGAGAAGTATTACGATCACCGTCGCCGGCTTCTGGAGACTTCGCGGCGACAAACGTGTGAATTGCGGATGCGCACCGAGAAAGGGCGGCCTCTCTGGGTCAAGATGGTGTCGCTGGCCGTCGAACTCGAGCCAGGCGGGTACCGCATCCGAACAGCGATTACCGACATCACCCAGCGCAAACAGGCCGAGGAGCAACTTCGGCGCGCGCATGACGAACTCGAAATCGCGGTCGAGAAGCGGACCGCCGAGCTAACCATCGCCAACGGCAAGCTGCGGCAGCAAATAGCCGTCAACGAGAGGATCGAGCAACACAAACGCCAGCTTGAAACCAAACTCGCCCGAGTCATGCACATCAAGGGACTGGTCGAAATCGCGAGCAGTCTGGCCCACGAGCTGAACCAACCGCTCGGCGCGATCGTCTTGCATGCCGAAGTATTGGCCGAAAAATCGCGTAGGGTCGATACCGTCAATACGGCGGAACTGATCGAATCGGCAACGGCCATCGCCCAGCAATCGCATCGCGCCGGAAGAATCATCTGGCGAATGAGGGAGCTTGTCCAGGAGGACGCTCCGAAGCGATCGGCGGTCATGCTCGGCGACGTTCTCCGGGAGATACTTCCGTTGGTCGAAAAAGAAATACGCGAATCGAGCGTGGTCCTCGGCGTCGACGTCAACGAGTCGCTTCCCGCCGTAATTGCCGACGAAACCGAGTTGCAGCAGGTCTTGCTAAGCCTGATACACAACGCCATGCAAGCCCTGGAATCCGTCCCCTCCAAGACACAGCGGATCGATATTCGGGCAAGGGCTCGCGACGAACAGGCGGAGATTCTCGTGAGCCACACGGGGGGCGGTCTTTCGGCCGACAACGACGGGCATGTCAACAAGATGTTCCAGTCCTTCTTCCCGGCCGCCGCGGAGGGCCTTGGAATGGAACTAGCCACGAGCCGGTCCATCATCGAGTCGCATGGGGGACACATGGCGGTCACTCCCCATCCCGAACGCGGAGTCACCTTCTCGTTCACTCTGCCCATTGCCNNAACCGACGATCTATGTCGTCGAAGACGATCCGGCCGTGACACTCGCCCTTAGCCTACTGATCCGGGCGATGGGCATGGCGACGGAGGTGTATTATTCGGCCGAAGCATTCCTGGATGCCTACGAACCTCGCCCTCGACAGTGCCTTGTTCTAGACATAAGACTTTCGGGAATGAGCGGTCTGGAACTCCAGAAGGTAATGGCCAAACGCGATTCGCGGTTGCCGATCGTTTTCATCACGGGGCACGCCGACACGGACATTTCGGCGGAGGCGATGAAACAAGGCGGCTTCGCGTTCCTCGAAAAACCGTTCCATTCGCAAGAGCTTACCGACTGTATTCGCAAAGCAGTCGCCGCCGTTTAGGCGTCGCGTAAGAATAGCCTGACCGTTCCTTTCTTGCGGAACGCTCTGATCCGCACCGATAGACACCAAGGAAGACACCTCGTCGATTCGCACGGTGGATGGGCTCGCCGTGGCGGCCGTAACGCCCCGTTTCTGGTCGAAAGAAGACGCCCCCCTCCCCAAGGGGACACTGAACTGCGCGACACTCCTACGCCGTGCTATGCTTCCCTGGAGGGCTGCCATTGACCCATTCGGCGATCTCCCGCCGACAGGCAGGCAGCCTCGGCATTCGCGGCTTTGCGTCGCAAGCTCTAACGAGGTGGATGGATGGCTGTCAATCAGTCTCGGTCGACGCAACTTGCCCGTTTGCGAGAACAAGCTGAAACCAGGTTACAGGGGCCGTCGGAAGTTCTGCCCGACATGTCGCCCGACGAGGTTGCCCGGATCATCCACGAACTGCACACGCACCAGATCGAACTTGAAATGCAGAACGAGGAGCTTCGAGGCGCCCAGGAAGAACTGGTCGCCTCGCGCGACCGTCTCAACGATCTGTACGATCTGGCTCCCGTCGGCTACCTTACCCTGGACGACAAAGGTCGCGTTGTCGACGCCAATCTGACCTTGGCCGACATGCTTGGCACCGAACGAGCCATGCTCGTGAATCGGCCCTTCTCGACTTCTGTTCTGAAAGAGGATCAAGAGATCTACTACCTTCATCGTCACCAGCTTGTCGAAACGAGAAGGCCGCAATCGTGCGAACTGCGGTTGCGGAAACGAGACGGTTCATCGTTCTGGGCCGAGTTGGAATGTGTTGTCAGGCAAACCGAAGACGATCCACCACGGATCCGAGTCGTTGTAAGCGACATCACCCGGCGCAAACAGGACGAAGAAATACTCAAGGAGGCCAAACTGGCCGCCGAAACGGCCAACCGGGCGAAGAGCCTGTTTCTGTCCAACATGAGCCACGAAATCCGCACGCCCATGACGGCTATTATGGGCTATGTCGATCTGCTGCGCTCGTTCGAACCACCGCTGATCGAGCATCGCGAATACCTGGACACGATCCACGTCAATGCGGAACATCTACTGACGATTATCAACGATATTCTTGACTTGACCCAGTTCGACGCCAACAAGCTTCGCCTCGACAAGAAGGATTGCTCGCCGATGAAAATTGTCGAGGAGGTGCGAGCATTGCTTCAATCGCGTGCCGACGAGAAACATCTGTCTCTCCTGACCAACTACGTGCTTCCCCTGCCGAAGACGATTCATACCGACCCGGTCCGTCTACGTCAAATCCTGGTCAATCTGGTCGGAAATGCCCTCAAGTTCACCGACCACGGCGGAGTTAAGATTACCGTTTCTCATGCCCCCGGAGGGCTTGGCGAGGCTTCCCTGCAATTCGAGGTGGTGGACACGGGGATCGGCATCTCGCTCCAGGATCGCTCGCGTCTGTTTCGTCCGTTCATGCAGATCGACGATGCGATTGACCGGCGGCACGGGGGCACCGGATTAGGACTGGCCATTTCACAGAACTTGGCTCATTTGCTCGGCGGCCAGATCGACGTTCAGAGCGAACCGAACGAAGGCAGCGTATTCACCCTGTTGATCGACCCAGGGCCGCTCGGAGGGAGCGACATGCTCGATTCGTTGCCCGCCGTACCGGGCGCGACCGCCGAACCGCATAAGATAGAAGCGTACCGGCAACTCGAAGGCCGCGTCCTCCTGGCCGAGGACGACGAAGCGATCCAGTACCTGCTGTTCCGTTACCTCAATTCGGCCGGGCTCAACGTCGACCGAGCCTGTGACGGAGAGCTCACCCGGAAAATGGCCATGGAGTCGCTTGCGGCGGGCTGTCCTTATGACCTGATCCTCATGGACATCCGTATGCCCAAGCTCGACGGCTACGAGGCTGCCCGCCGACTTCGCCGGGACGGCTGGCTCGGCCCCATCATTGCCCAGACCGCGCATGCATTGTCCGGCGAACGCGAGAAGTGCCTGGCGGCGGGCTGCGACGACTACATCACCAAACCGACCCAGCCGGAGGATCTTATCGACAAAATCCGCCCTTATCTGACCCGAGAGGTCGGTGTAGCGGAAACCACCTGAGCCTCGGAGTGCGGTTGACGCGAAATCACGGACGATTTGCGCGGAGTTTTTGCATTACCCTGCCTTTTCGATCGTCGCCCAAAGGGATAGGATCAGAGTTGTCGTCTCAAGATGTCCCCGTTTCGCGAAACCTTAGCCACTCGCCGCCATGGACCAACCGAAGTCCGAAACGACCGCACGCCTTGAACTGGCCGTCGAAATAGCCCGCGAGGCCGGCCTGCTCACGCTCGAGTACTTTAATCAGGACAACTATCGGGTCGAGCGCAAGGCCGATGACTCGCCGGTGACGATCGCCGACCGGCGCGCCGAGGAGTTGCTGCGCAACCGCATTGCCGACGTTTTTCCCGCCGACGCCATCCTCGGCGAGGAATTGGACGACCGGGCGGGGACGAGCGGGTACCGGTGGATCGTCGATCCGATCGACGGGACCAAGTCGTTCATTCACGGGGTGCCGATCTACGCAACGCTGGTGGCCATCGAACATCAGGGCAAGAGCATGGCGGGCGTCATACGGATTCCGGCGTTGAACGAAGCCGTTTTTGCGGCGGTCGGACATGGCGCGTGGCACGTCGTCGGCGACGCGCTCCCGCGACGCGCGAGGGTTTCGGAGTGTTCGCGGCTTGCCGAGGGACTGTTTCTGACCAGCGAAGTGAAGACGTTCGACGAGGCGGGCCGTCGGGATGCATACGATCGGCTTCAGTCGGCCGCGCGCCTCTCGCGGACCTGGGGAGACGCGTACGGCTATCTGCTGGTGGCCACGGGCCGGGCCGAGTTGATGGCCGACGCGATCATGGAGCCCTGGGACGCCGGCCCGCTGCCTCCCATTCTGACCGAAGCCGGCGGCACCTTCACCGACTGGCAAGGCCAGACAACGATTTACTCCCGCCAGGGGGTGGCAACAAACGGTCGAGTCCTGGACGAGACCCTGGCCCTCTTGCGTTAACCCGGTTATTGCGGTAGGGTGGGATGAGGCTGTGGAGCCCACGGTACTGCTGAACAGCGACGAGTGGGCAACAGTCCGTGCCGGATGGAATATCCGCGGGAGTAACTCAGTGGCAGAGTGCTAGCTTCCCAAGCTGGACGTCGCGGGTTCGATCCCCGTCTCCCNNGGGTTCGAATCCCGTCTCCCGCTCTTGTTGAAGGTCGTTGACACGAGTTGTCAGCGGCCTTTTTCTCTTGTTAGGACAAGCACTTACGACGCGTGGATTATTGATGCCCGGATGTTCCGCGTTCAGGCTGTGACCGTCTCTCGGAATCGATCGAGCCCGAGCAATCCGCCTCCGTGCGATGACTCCCCGGATGGTCAAGCGTCGCATGGCTCGACATCCCAAGCGAAGACGTTTGTCCGTGGGTCGCCCCATGAACTCTCCAGGGACAAGCGAATAGCCTGAGCACGGGTCTTGATCGCAAGCCGAACGAAACGTTGGTGGTTATTGTCTTCGCGGAAGACCGTCGTCCACTGCCCTCCGGACTCCAACGCCTCGATCCGAAACGCACGGACCAACGTGGCGGGCACGGCGATCGGCTCGATGTGAAGGGGGTACTTGCAGAGCATGGACGTCTGCGGGCGGTTGAGATCGCTGTCGAAAACCAGCCGCATACGACCCAAACGTTGGGGGTGCGGCAGCGTGTATTGCAGCCACGAGCCGGGCGAGCCGGACCAACCGTTGAAGGCGTCGCAGCCGGGACGGTCGATGCCGTTGCGCAGCGGCTCGGGGTCACCCTCGGAGGCCGTCAGCGTGGCGATCCGCGTGAGCGGTGAAATCTCGCGCCGGTATCCCGGCAAATAGCAGTCGTCCTCCAGCAGTGTCTGTTGGAGTTGGGCAATCGCGCGCTGGCCGACCTCTCGCGGCGTCAGTCCGCGATGGAGGGCGATCGACGCGGCAGTGCCGACCGCTTGGCCAACGACGGCACAGGTGGCCATGACGCGCGACGAACTAAAAGCGACGTGGCTAGCGCTTATATTGCGGCCCGCGCAGTACAGATTTGGCACGTTGCACGAGAAAAGCGATCGATAGGGAATCCCCCAGGGGGCGTCGAGCTCGTAGATGGTCGAAGGTTTGTCGGGGTGGTGAATGCCCCTGGGATGATGATCGTCCATGGGCCAACCGGCATAGGCAACAACGTCATTGAAGCGGCCGCCCGCGCGGACATCGTTTTCGTTGACAATGTAGTCGCCTTCGTAGCGACGGCTTTCGCGTTTTCCGGGGAGGAAGCCGACCCAGTCGAGCATCCAGTTTTCGGCCTTGTGGTCACCTTGGTTTTTTACATGGTCCCAGACGCCGAAGGCGCATCGCAGCAGTTCGTCGCGGATCTCCTCGGTGTGGGCAATGCCGTCGCGATCGCCTCCAGCCTCGATCCACCAGAAGTTGTTCCACATCCAGTCGCCGTTGCCCAGGTCGTGGTCGCGGTGCGGCAGGTCGTCGTCGCATGGAAATTTGGCGGCCCACCTGGGCGGAATGAACGACTGAGGCGACGGCATTTCGCGCGCCTGAATCAGCAGACTCATGCCCATGGTCG
>DOEZ01000209.1 GCA_003532715.1 Planctomycetaceae bacterium | reverse complement strand
GAGCCGGTAGGGCCCGCGTAGAAACATCGACTGGATGGCGACGACCTTGCCGATCTGGCCGTCGTGGATGCGTTTTACGCACTCGCTATAGCCGTTGTCGTAGCGGCTTTGCAGGCCCGAGACGATGCTGACGCCCTTTTCCTTGGCCAGATCGCACGCGGCTTGCATCCGCCGGACGCCGACGGGGTCGATTCCGTGGGGCTTTTCGACGAAGACGTGCTTACCGGCCGTGACGGCCGCCTCGGAATACATCGGATGGAATTTCGACGCGCAGGCGATGAGCACGACGTCCGACGACTCGATGACGCGGCGGTACCCGTCGAACCCGACGAAACAATGGTCGTCGTCGACCTGAACCTGGTCGGGCAGCAGGCCCTTGAGATTCTTTCGCGAGGCTTGGAGCCAGTCGTCGAACAGGTCGGCCATGGCGACCAGCCGGACGTCGGGTCCGGTCAGCATGGCTTGGTGGGCCGCCCCCGCGCCGCGGCCGTGACAGCCGACCAGGCCGACGCGGATGACGTCGCTGCCCGCCGCATGCGCGCCCCGGGCAAGCGAGAGGCCGCCGAGCGTGGCGGCCGACGCGCCGAGCACGGCGCTTTTGAGGAATTGACGCCGGTCGGTCGTGTTCCGAAGGGAAGGGTCTTGAGAGGAAGTCATGGCGGGGTCCTCGCGGTTGGTGGGAAGGAAGGGGGGTTACTCTTTTTCTTCGGGGATGCCCAGTTCGGCCAGCGTGCGGCGGAGCCAATCGAGCGATTTTTCGATCATCGCCCCGCCGGCGCCCTCGCATTCCATGCTCAGCACGCCGTCGTAGCCCCGGTCGCGGAGGATGGCCAGGCACTGGCGGATGTTGTCGGCGTTCACGCCGTCGCCCAACGCGCATTGGCTCACGGCGATGCCCGTCTCGTT
This sequence comes from Planctomycetaceae bacterium, assembly GCA_003532715.1. Lineage (GTDB taxonomy): Bacteria > Planctomycetota > Planctomycetia > Pirellulales > Thermoguttaceae > UBA11386. Next base: position 3,031 of record DOEZ01000209.1, on the reverse strand, counting down.
GCCGCGCACGGCCGCCGCGAGCGACTCGCTGACGTCCTTGACGTGGACGTGGGCCACGCGATCGGCGAACCGCCGCGCGAACTCGGTCGGATCCTGGCCGGCGATGAAGCTATTGCCCGTATCGAGATTCATTCGCAAATAGGGGCTGTCGCAAAAATCGAGCATTTGGGCGACCCGGTCGGGATTGGTCGTGAAGTAGCCGTGTACCTCGATCGTGATCGTGATTTCGTAGACCTCGGCCACTTCGATCAATTGCTCGTAGCTCTGCTTCATCAGGTCCATGGCCCGGTCGTCGTCGAGCCCCTCGGGCTGGTCGAGCCCGTCGGTCGTGGCGATTCGCGTCGCGCCGGCCAGTTTGGCCCAGGGGAGCGTTTTCAGGACGTAGGGGACGCCGTAGAGCGGTCCGTCTCGCCCGGAAAGCGGATAGGCGGCGTCGACCTGCGAGAACCGCACGCCGTAGGTTTCCATCTTGCGCCGCAGCATGAGCGGGTCTTCGTAGAGGGCGATGTGCGGCTGATAGCCGAGCCCGTGAATCCAACTCGCTCCGTCGATCAGACCGCACTCGATGAAATGAACGTCATGGTCGCGAGCCCACACGAGGCACTTTTCAAAGTTCCAATAGGCCGAATTGAAGGCGTCGGTATGAAATCCGATTTTCATGGTTCGTTCCGTCCCTGTTCAGGATGTATTTTCCGCTATCGTAACATTCTGCTCATCGCAATCCCCCCGCATCCATGGCGTTTTCTGGATAGTTTTGATCACCACGAAGGACACGAAGTTCACGAAGGAGAGACAAAAGACTCCAATGAAAGCCATAATTCCACTGATTCGATTGATTCGATTCTCTCCCCTTTTTTTCCTCTTCGTGCCCTTCGTGCTCTTCGTGGTGAATCTCGTCCGTCACTCGGGAGATCGCTCGTTTTCAAGGTTTAGTCCAGCACACCACGCCGTCGCGCGGCGATAGAGTTCGCGCGCCTCGGGCGCCTCGAACGCTTGCACGTCGTGACCCAGTTCGCATTGGAAGACGCGGCCCTTGCCGTAGTCGAGCACGAAGGCCATCGGGTAGACCTTCCCGTCGACTTTCGACTTGGCCGTGGCCAGAATCGTGATGGGCGTATGGCCGTCGAGGCACGTGTACAGCTCGTCGACCGTCTCGAACGACTTCATGCCGTTGGTGATCGGATGGTCCGCCTCGGCGATATCAACCCGAAACTTGCCGTGCGGATCGTGGGGGCGAAACTTGGGGTTCCACACGCGCCCGGCCAGTTTGACGAACTCGGGCCGTTCCTGGAACGCGCCGCAGGCGAAGTGAATCATCACCAGCCCGCCGCCGTTCTTGACGAACTGCTCCAGATTGCGATAGCCCTTTTCGCCGGGCACCTTGGGAGTCTGGTTCTGGAAGTGCATCACCATCACGTCGTACTTCGACAGGTCCGTCGTGCCGAGCGACGGCAGGTCCTCGTTGACCGAGACTTTCAACCGCTTGTCCTCGGCCAACAGCTTCTTGACGACCGGCAGCGTGTCTTGCCACCGGTGGTGCTCCTCGCCGGTCATGATGAGCACTCGCGCGGTCGACCGTTCGGGCTTGTTGTCGGGGCCGTTCTTCTTGTCCTTTTCGCCCGCGAGTATCGGCGACGACATCGCAAACGCGACAACGGCCGCCGAGAAGTCGAGCAGGAAACGGTGGGTGGTGAAAGAGAGACTCATGATCGCCTCCGGGATGAAACAAGGGGTGGATGTATGGGTGGCGTCGGACGCGGTTTCCGGTTCATGCCCTCGTTGTTACACACAAGGCCATGAAGGGTTTTCCGTCCCGTAGGGACGTTCGATAGTAGCCCAGCAGTTCACTGCTGGGAATTCGGGCAAGTTATGATTTTTTGCGTCCCGTAGGGACGCGCGAATTCGAAATGGCAAGGCAAGCCTTCAATCGTCCCTACGGGACGAGCAGACATCCTAAACAGCTCTGACCCGGCGATGAATCGCCGGGCTATTTTCACAACGACCCTACGGGTCGAAAGACGGCAAACAGGTGTGCAACAGCAAGGGCTCATGTCCGAGAATTCGCAGCAGATCGGCGACGATGGGTCGCTGCTCGTCGGCGGCCGCCATGTGGGGCTCGAACGCGGCGCGCATCTTCACGCCTTCGATGGCGGCCAGCATCAGATCGACGGCGCGGCGGACGTCGGAAATTTGCAACTGGCCGGCCTCGCTCGCGGCCAATGTTAGCCCGACGTACATTTCGCGGACGGCATCGTAGAACTGGGCCCAACCGCGTTGAACGTCGTCGCGCTGCAGTCCTAGGGCGAATATCTCGGTCGTGAAGACGCGGTTTCTCTTGTCGAGCACGCAACGCCGGACGGAAAGCTCCAGGACGCGGTGGAGCCGTTCGAGCGGGTCGCGAAGCGGCGCGATTTCGGCCTGCACCTGCTCGTGGTACGTGCGATAGTAGTGCTGGCAGGCCGCCAGAATGATCTCGTGTTTCGAGGCGTAATGGCTGTAGAAACTCCCCTTCGTCACGCCGGCGGCGGCCGCGATCTCGTCGATCGTCACGCTGGCGAAGCCGCGCTGGGCAAAGAGCTCGAAGGCAGCTCGCGCCAATTCCGACGGCATGACCGAGGCGGTCTTTCTCATTAGGCAACTCGAAATCGTGTCTTCAGATTCATCGAAATGGGCGTCCGCCTCGCGGCCAGCCAGACCATACCCACAAGTATGAAAGCAGTCCCGTAGGGTCGGTCGAGCTCCGCGAGCCCCACCAGGAACAAGAAACCATCTTTTTCACAGTCTGCTCGCAAGGCGATCTTCCATGATCCGGCGGGACGATCCGTAAGCATGACCTTGAACATACCAGTCGGTATGTGTGTTGTCAAGCGGATACGAGGAAATCGCCAGAACCTACGGCCGGAGAAAGGCGAGGAACGCGGATTAGCCCAAATCATTCACGAGCCCGTGATTCTGGCGCGGAGTGCAGGACTTCAACTGGATTCGGAAATGACGATAGGTCGTTGCCATCCTCTCGCTTGCGCTTCGGGTT
>DOEZ01000215.1 GCA_003532715.1 Planctomycetaceae bacterium | reverse complement strand
AGGGGACTCGAAGCGCTCCGCGAAGTGCGCGGCGCCGCCGAAAAAGCCACGATCGTCGTGCTCACCTGCAACAGCGACCCAGTCGTCGGAATCGAGACCACGACGGTCGGGGCAAGCGACTACGTTCACAAGGACGATCTCAGCGCGAAGACGCTTGAAAACGTCGTGCGGCGGGCCGTCGAACGCCAGCGCGCGCTGCTCCAGATACGTGACGCGAACGAGCAGCTCGACCGGCAAAATGCCGAACTACGCGAAGTCAACTCGCTGCTGGACCGAAAGAACGACGAGCTGCGGGCGGCGAAGAGCCTCTTGGACCGAAAGAACAAGCGGTTGGCTCGCTTGTACAAAATGGCCCACCAGTTCGTCGACAACGTCTCGCACGATTTCCGCACTCCCTTGACGGTCATCAGGGAGTACGTTTCGCTGATGCTCGATGGACTGACCGGCCCGGTCGCCGAACAGCACCGCCGGTTTCTCGAAATCGTGAACGACCGGACCGACGACCTGGCGGCCATGGTCGACGACATGCTCGACATGAGCCGGCTCGACGCCGGATTGCTGCATGTGTGGCGACGCCCGTCGAACGTCCGCGACGTGTTCGAACACGTCCGGCCAGTCCTGGAACGGAAGGCGGAACTCAAGAAAATTGGCTTCACCGTTTCCGTCGACGAAGGGCTTCCGACGGCCTACCATGATCCCGACAAGACGGGCCGCGTCATCGTCAACCTGGCGGTCAATGCGATCAAATTCGGCCGGCCGGGCGGAACGGTGGCCCTCCGCGCGACGCACGCAGCCGACTCGGACGACGTCGTGATCGAAATCGCCGACGACGGACCGGGAATCGCCCCGGAAAACCTCAAGGCGATCTACGACCGTTTCCGCCGCGTCGATACGCCGACGCAGTTCAGCACGGACGGCTTCGGACTGGGGTTGAGTATCGCCAAGGAACTGGTCCACGTCAATCTCGGCGAGATTCGCGTCGAGAGTGAACTCAATCGCGGAACCACCTTTTCGTTCACCGTCCCCACGTGGAATCCCACCGCGCTGGTTGGGCGATTCTTGCGCCGCGTCGACCAAGCGGAGGGTTCCTCTACCTCGATTTCCCTGCTGGTCGCTGACGTCGAAACGCCCGTCGAGTCGAACGTCTCGGACGCGATCGACGAGTTCCTTCAGGGTAGAGTTCGCGGGAGCGATCTGGTCTTGCGGATACTTCCCCACAAGTGGCTCCTCTTGACTCTATGCCCGCCCATCGAGCTTCCCAAAATGCTCGAACAAGTGCAAAACGCCTGGGTCGAATACCGACGAAACACGCCGGCGGCAAAGTTTCCACGCATCACCGTCCAGTCCAAGGGGACCTGGTCGGGCAAGAACCGGGCAAGCGACGCGCTTCACGCCTTCGCAGAAGAACAGAGCCTTGCCGCCGAGGAACCCACGGGCCCCCGCGTTCTGCTGGTCGACGACGACCGGGAATTCGTCGAGGCCATGGAAATCCGCCTCCGGACCAACGGCTATGAGGTTCTCACGGCCTTCGACGGCCGATCGGCCGTCGAGTTGGCTCGCCACTGCCACCCCAACGCAATCCTTCTCGACAACTTCATGCCGATCATGGGCGGTCTCGAGATGATTACCGAACTGGGCAACCATGGCGAAACGATGGAAATCCCGATCGTCATGCTCTCGGCGAGCAGCCGAGACCAACAAGAATCGCTCACGCGGGGGGCGAGCTTCTTCTTGCAGAAACCGTGCGACGTCGGAACGCTCACGGCCCTGCTCCGCGAGGTCATCGCGGAGCCGATACGCGCGGGCGTCGACGGAGCGTAGCCTCGGCAGCCTCACCTCGTTCGAGGACCGTTGCCGCGGTGTGAACACGATAAGATGCAAAGGACGACAACCATGCGATCCAAAACAGTCCTCATTGCCGACGATGATCACGACCTGACCGAAGCCTTGGCCGTCCGCTGTCGCGAACTGGGGGTGAATCCGGTCATTGCCCACGACGCCCGAACCGCGTTCACGCTCATCTGCACGTCTCGGCCGGACGTGATCTGCCTCGACGTGGCCATGCCCTCTGGAAGCGGCCTGAGCGTCTGCGAGATGCTGGTTCACGACGAAGAATTGTCCTCCATTCCGGTAATCATGCTGACCGGAAGGTGCGACCACACGACCATTCAGCGATGCCACGAAATGTGCGCGTTCTACGTCCTGAAGTCGCCCGACGTGTGGTCGCGTTTGAAGCCGATTCTTCGCGAACTGCTGAACCTAGAATCGACCGAGGCCGAGGTCCCGGTCGAGCCGCCAAGAGCCGATTCGGCCGGTCGCCCGGCGGACCGGTCGTCTCAGGGCTTGACCTATCTCGTCCAAATCGTGACGAGCCAGGGCGGCATGTCTCGGGCCGAGCACTGAAAACGCCTTGCACTCCGGGCCCCTTCTCATCCGGCCATTCGAGAGCGACCGTCTCACGGGTCGCCAAAAAATTCGTCTTGCCTGCCTTGACAGCATTCCGCAAACCGTGATATTCTCCAATAAGTCCTTTTTTACTGGAAAGCCCGAGGTGTGGAATGTGCGAACCGAATGTGTCGAACCGAGGCAGCAGTCTTCTTCAAACGGCGGAGCATAACTTCAGCGAAGCGGCCAAACGACTTAATCTTGACGAAGGTCTCCGAGGGAAGATCCTCGGACCGAAGGAACGGATCGAGTTGAACCTCAGCCCCGTCCTGCCCGGCAAAGGGGTCCGCAACATTCGGGCGTTCGTCGTGCGGCACAACGACGTGCTCGGCCCGGCCAAGGGCGGAATTCGCATGACGCCCGACGTAACTCTCGACGACGTGACTGGGTTGGCGATGGAAATGACCTGGAAGACTTCGTTGATCGGCGTGCCCTTCGGCGGTGGAAAGTCGGGCATCCGCATCGATCCGGGTTCGCTCACGCCCGACGAAAAAGAAATCATCATTCGCAGCTTCACCCGCGGCGCGATGCGCCACGTCGGTCCCGAAATCTACGTTCCCGCGCCCGACATGGGAACCAACGAATTGGACATGGCCCGCATTCGCGACTGCATTTCGTACTCCGAGGCCGTTTCGATCACCGACGGGTGCTACGTCACCGGCAAGCCGGTCATCATGGGCGGCATAGCCGGCCGTCGCGAGGCGACCGGCAAGGGCGTGATCTACACGGTGCTGGCCATGTGCCAACAGGACAAGATTCCCGTCGAAGGGCTCCGCGTCGTCGTCCAGGGCTTTGGCAACGTCGGTTCGGTCGCGGCAAACGACGCCGCGCGCCATGGCGCCAAGATCATCGCCGCCAGCGACATCACCGGCGCGGTGGCCAACGTCGACGGCCTCGACGTCGACGCCCTGACGCGACACGTCGCGGCGACCGGCGGGGTCAAGGGAGCGCCGGGCATGGCCGAAATCGATCCCGCCGCGATGCTCGAACTCGAATGCGACGTGCTCATTCCGGCCGCCGCCCAATCGCAACTCACCGGCGACAACGCCGAACGGATTGCGGCTCGCATCATCGCCGAGGGCGCCAACGCGCCGACCACGCCCGAGGGCGACGCCATCCTCAATCGAAGAGGCATTCACGTCATCCCCGACATCCTCTGCAACGCCGGCGGCGTGTTCGTTTCCTACCTGGAATACACCCAGGAAACCCAACGCGAGCAGATGACCATCAATGAGGTCGAAAGCCGCTTGGCCGAACGCATGATGTCGCGGTTCCAGGACGTGTACGCCCAGTCGCAACGCGACGGCCTGAGCATGCGCGACGCGGCAATGAACCTCGCCATCAGCCGAGTGGTCGAAGGCGTCCTCGCACGCGGCCTGTTGCCATAAACGGCACGCCCAACAGCGCACCGCAGGATGACTACCGATCAGGATTCGACCACCGTCCCGAGTTCACCACCCCGCGCTCGGGCCTATCAGCCCTTGCTGATCGTGCTCGGGGCGGTCTGTCTGGGGATCTTTCTCGACCGCCGCGCGGCGCCGTCGCCCGGCGTCTGGTGGGGCTTGGCCGCCGCCGGTTGGTCGACGTGGCTGGTCGCCTGGCAGTTGCGACGCTCGCGCATCGCCGGCGTCGCGCTGCTGCTGGCCATCGTCGCGGCGGCCGGAGTTTGGCATCACCTTCGCTGGTCGCTCTTCACGGCTGACGACATTGGCCGCTTCGTTCAAGAGCCGGCCGAACCGGTTTGCGTCGAGGCGCTGGTCGAACAGGCCGGTCGTCGGCTGGCCGCCCCCGAATACGATCCGATGCGAATCATTCCCCAAGGCGATCGGACCCAATTCGAGCTTCGACTCCAGAAGATTCGCGACGGAAGCGTCTGGCGTTCGGCCTCGGGCCGCGCCACGCTGTTGGTCGACGGGCAAATGCCCGACATCCGCGCCGGCGACCGGCTTCGCGTGTTCGGCAAACTGGCCGGCGCACGCGTCGAGTGCAATCCGGGCCAGTTCGACCGCGCCGAGTATCTTCGCGCCGATCGGGTGCGAGCCACGCTTCGCGCCGGTCATCGCGAGTGCGTCGTGGTCGTCGAGCGGGCGGGCGATGGCGCGGCCGGTTGGTGGCTACCGCGACAATCGCTCGACCGCGCGCGGCAGGCGGCGCGAAGCGCGCTTTGGCAACGGCTCGAACCTCGCCAGGCCGCGCTGGCGTCGGCCTTGTTGCTCGGCAATCGCGAGGATCTGGACCCGGTTCGCTCGCTCGCCTTTCAAGTGACGGGCACGATCCACCTGCTGGCCATCTCGGGCTTGCATGTGGGAATCATCGCTCTGGCCATTGGTTTTCTGCTGCGACTGCTTCGCGTGCCTCGCGGGCAAGCGGCCGTGCTGATCGCCCTGGCGGCGGTGGCCTATACGCTGTTGACCGATGCCCAGCCGCCGGCAATTCGGGCGTCGGTCCTGGTGGTCGTCTTCTCGTCGGCCGTCGTCCTCGGTCGCCGGCCGCTGCAATTTCATTCGCTGGCCGTCGCCGCTTTGGTGGTCCTGATTCTGAATCCGGCCGATTTGTTCCGCACCGGGCCACAATTGTCGTTTTTGGCCGTGGCGGCGCTGATGTGGTTTGGACCGATAGCCTTCCGTTGGGAGAATGGAGACGAAACGAGTCGCTCGCTGCATCGACTCATCGACGAAAATCGGCCGTGGCACGAGCAGATCGCTTTCTGGTTGTGGCGGTTTTTTCGCGGCTTGACCCTGATCAGCCTGATCGTCTCGTTCGTCGGGATGCCGCTGGTCATGGCCCGATTCCACATCGTCACGCCGGTGGCCATCCCGCTGAACGTGCTGCTGTGGATTCCGGTGACCGTCGCGCTCTCCAGCGGGTTTGTCGTCTTTACGGTCGGATGGCTCATTCCGCCGGTCGGCGCGGTGGCCGGCTGGATATGCAACGCGAGCCTGGCGTTCATCAACGGCGCGATCGACGCGGCCCAACGCATCCCGCACGGGCACTCTTGGGTCACGGGGCCGGCCGAGTGGTGGCTTTGGGGATTCTACGGCGGGCTGGCCGTCGCGGCGGTTGCCTGGCGGCGCCTTTCGCGGCGCGGCCGGCGGTGGTTGGCCGTTCCGCTCGTCGCGTGGATCGCCGTTGGACTGCTCGTCGGAGCGCGGCCGCCGCGCGGCGACCGTCTGGAATGCACGTTCTTGTCGGTCGGCCACGGGCTGTCCGTCGTGCTGGTGCTGCCCGACGGACGAACCGTGCTCTACGACGCGGGCAGTTTCGGCACGCCCGACTCCACGGCCCAGGTGATCGCCTCGTGCCTGTGGCATAAGGGCATCGGACGGCTCGACGCGCTCGTCCTGTCGCACGCCGACGCCGACCACTACAACGCCGTGCCCGGGCTGTTGCGGCGCGTGTCGGTTGGCGCGGTTTATGTGCCGCCCGACATGTTTGCCCGCGAGAACCGCTCGCTGCGAGCGTTGCGCGAGGCAATCGACACGGCCGGGGTGCCGTTGCACGAACTGGCGGCCGGCGATTTTCTGGGCGATCGAAGCGACGGAGGCCACGGAAGCGACCGACCGCACGAACGCGACTTCCGGATCGAAGTCCTCCACCCGGTGAGACAGAGCACGCCGGCCAGCGACAACGCGGGGAGCCTCGTGCTGTTGGTCGAGGGTTTCGGGCGGCGGATTCTGTTGACCGGCGATTTGGAATCGCCCGGACTCGACGAGTTGCTGGCGAAGCGTCCCGTCGACTGCGATGTGCTGCTGGTGCCCCATCATGGAAGCCGGCAGAGCAATCCGCCGGGCCTGATCGACGTGTGCCGCCCTGAAACGGCCGTGATCAGCGGAAGCCTGAGCCGGAACCCGGCGGCCATCGAGCAGGCATACCGCAGCGCGGGTGTCCGCGTGCTGCACACGGCCCGGGTGGGGGCGGTGGAGGTTGTGATCAGCCCGACGGGTGTGGACGTCGAACCGTATTTGTCGCGGTCCGACGGGGCTGAGTTGCCGAAATGAACCCGAAACGCCTGGCAGCTTCTGTTGCGGAAGCAACCGTAAGGTGGGGCGATTGCAGCAAGGCTTGTCGTAAAGGCATGAATCTCACGGCAGAACTTGCTGCAATCGCCCCACCCTACGAATCGCCCCCCATCTACCCGCGCCACTCCGTGTCGTCGACCGTCGTTTTGAAGTCGGCTTCGACGCGGTCGGGCAGGGTTTCGGTGGCCACGGCGGCCAGGTCCTCGGCCGTCGGTTTGCCGACGAAGATCATGCTTTCGCGGGGGCACTTTTCGATGGCCACGGTGAAATCGCTTGCCGCGCCGTAGGCGTCGTAGTTGATGATCGGCAGGTTGCCCTCCATCTGCATCGCCTCGGCGTGCTTGCTGCATGCCTTGCAGCCGATGCAGCCGACCGTACAGACTTCCTTAACCTCGGGCCCGAAATCCTTGTTCGAGCAGGCCACCACCAGCATCCGCTCGGCTTTGAACGGGACCATGGTGATGATGTTTCGCGGGCAGGCCACCGCGCACTTTTTGCAGCCGATGCAGTTGTCGTAATCGACCGTCGCCAGCCCGTCGAGCACGTGAATCGCGTCGTAGGGGCAGGCTCGCTCGCAATCGCCGAACCCCAGGCAACCGTAGGTGCAACCCTGCACGTCAACGACCAGGTTGGCCGCCGCGCAGGTTCGTTCGCCGTCGTAGGGCGTCCGCCCCAGGCGCTGTTCGGTCCTTGCGGCGCAGTGGACGACCGCGCGGTACGGAAGCGCGTGTTCCACGGTGACGCCCATGATTTCGGCCAGTCGCCGCGCGCAGCCCGCGCCACCCGGTGCGCAAAGGTTCAAATCAGCGCGTCCGACGGCGATCGCCTCAGCATATTCGGCACAGCCGACGTATCCACAGCCTCCGCAGTTTGCCCCCGGCAAGGCGCCGTTCAATGCCTCGACCCGCGGATCGACCTTCACATGGAAGGCCTGGTTGGCCCAACCTAGCACGAAGGCCACGGCCACGGCCAGAAGGCCCAGAACGCACGCCGCCAGAAGCACGGTTACAGTGGTCAACATCGATCGAATTCCTCGCGCTATTTCAAAAGCATGCTGAACAGATTGTCGAGCCCGCGGTCGACGCCGGCGAACCCCATGAACGCCATGGCCAAGATGCCGGCGACGATCAGCGCGATGCCCGGGCCGCGCAGCGGCTTGGGCACNNAGCCCCCCGCCGATCGCCAAGGTCATCGCCTCGGGCAGGCCCCAAAGTTGCGTCGGATCCTGCAAGTGCTTTAAGATTTCGAGACACGCGAACAGGATCGCGCAGTTGGTGGTGATCAACGGAAGAAAGACGCCGAACGACTTGTACAACGCGGGGAAGAACTTGCGCACGTACATCTCGACGAATTGGACCGATCCGGCGATGATGAAGATGTAGATGATATAACTGAGCACCGTCAGGTCGATCTGAACGCCCGGTTCGCCGCCGCACGTCCGCCACACCCAGGCGGGCAACGGCGCCTCGGGCCGCAAGATGAAGTAGGTGAACGTCCAACTAAGCAGTGCCGCGATAGCAATGACGAACGTCACGGCGCAACCCATCCCGAACGCCGTGCTCACGCGGCGCGAAACACCCAGGAACGGACAGATTCCGACGAAATAGTGCAGCACGAAGTTGTTGATCAGTGCCGCGCCGATCGCGATCTGGATTAAATTGATCAGGAGGTCCATGGTTGGGGTTGGGGGCTAGGGGTCGGAGGTTGGAGGTTGGGGATTTAGGGATTTAGGGTCAGGGGTTTGAAATCTGAGATTTGAAGCTACGGGGTTCCGGCCGACTTCTTTCGGTTGCCTAGCCAGTTGACGAGTCCCAACAGCAGACCGAGCGTTAGGAACGCGCCGGGCGGCAGGACCATGATGCCCCAGTCGGGCCATGCCTCGGGCAACACGGCCATTCCGAACCACGTGCCGCTGCCCAGGATCTCGCGGACCGTCGCGATGCTGCCCAGCCCCAACAGGAAACCGAGCGACATGCCCACGCCGTCGGCCAACGCCGTCCCGACACCCTGCTTCGCCGCGCAGATCTCGCATCGCGAAATGATGATGCAGTTGACAATGATCAGTGGAATGTAGGAGCCAAGCTGTTTGCTCATCTCGTACATGTAGGCCGCCAGAAAACGGTCGGCAATCGTCACGAACGTGGCGATCGTCAACGTGAATATCAAAATTCGAAGGTGGGGCTTCAACAGCCCGCGAATCAGGCTGATGATCACGTTGGCCGAGATCATGACGAAGCCGGTCGCCGCGGCCATCGTCATCGCCGGCTCCATGGCCCCGGTCACCGCCAGCGTCGGGCACATTCCCAGAAGCTGGCGATAGGTCGGGTTTTCGGGCAGGATACCGTTAATAAACCGCTCCTGAGCCGTAGGTTGGGAATTACTCATGATGATTCCGTTGAATTCCTTGAAACCGCGAATGAACGCAGATTAACGCGGATAAAAGTCGGGGATTTGGGGACCGGTAAGGATCGAGTGCTTTGTGCGGTTGTGTTCAAGCCATCTATCAACAATCTGCGTGCATCCGCGGTTCCCTTATGGTCTGTCGATAAGGCTATTTTGTATCTAAAGTCCGAATAGGTTCTTTCAAGTTTTCGATCGTCTTGTTCACGATGTCGGTCACGCTGTCGGAACTGATCGTCGCGCCGCTGATTGCCAGAATCTGTCCGGGGGCTGGTTCGGCCTTGACCACCGTAATCGGCTTGTCGGTCGAAATACCGCGATATTGCTTGAGGAAGTCCTCCTCCGTAATCAGCGCGCCAAGGCCCGGTGTTTCCTTCTGGTCGAGCACGTACATGCCGGTGATCTTCGTCACGTCGGCGTTCACCCCGATGAGTACGTCGATCCGATCGGCGAACCCCTGGCCGGTGGTCGGCAGCACCCAGCCAAGGAAAGTGCCGTCGGCGGAGCGAGCCCGATAGACGACCTGATCCTTGCCATCCTTGCCCTTGACCGTGACCGGTTCGGTCTTCGCGCTGTCAGCCCCTTCGACCAACATTGGAATCTGGTGAAACGTCTCGTTCTTTTTGTTCTCGGCGATGCGCGGGCCAAGCGCGGTCTGGGTGCCCGCCAACGCGGCCCCATAGACCAGCGCCAGGATAATCACCAGCCACGCCTGCCGAATATAGCCGCCCTTTTGAGGTTCGTCGCTCATCGTTCTACTTCGCTCCCAGCGGTCGAGGGATGGTCCAGCGGTTGAGTAGCGGCACGGCGCCGTTCATCAGCAACACGGCGAACATCACGCCCTCGGGATATCCGCTCAATACTCGAATCAACATGGTCAACACGCCAATGCCCGCGCCAAAGGCGAATTTGCCCCAAGGCGTCAGTGGACTCGTCACCGGATCAGTCGCGATGAAGAACGCCCCAAACAGGAACGAGCCGCTAATCATGAATTGCAGGGCGGTCAACGGGGTGAGCTTGATCCATTGGGCCAGCGCCGCGCAAAGGAATCCGGCCACGAGCATCCCCAGCGGAATCTCCCACGAGGCCACGCGGCGGAGGCAAAGGAACAGACCGCCCGCCAGAATGGCCAGCGCGCTGGTCTCGCCCAGCGAACCGTTCACCGTACCCAAAAAGAGCGGCCAGAACTGTCGAATGTCGGCCAATCCTTCGGGCATGTTCTCGGGGCCGATCTGGCCGGCGGCCCAGGCGGCCGCGTTTTGCTTCGCCATAGTCAACGGCGTCGCTTGCGTGAGCACGTCGAGCGAATCGGTCACGACGTAGGCCGACGCGCCCATGTAGCCCGCGAAACTCAGCATGACAAACGCACGGCCGACCATTGCCGGGTTGAACAGGTTGTAGCCCAGTCCGCCGAAGACGACCTTGCCGAGTCCGATCGCTACGACCGATGCAATGACGCCGACGAACCAGGGGGCCGTGGCGGGCAGCGAGAGTCCCAGAATAACGCCCGTCACCGCCGCCGAACAGTCGCCCACGGCGATCGGCTTGCGCATCAGAAGGCAAAGGACGGCTTCGGCCGCCACGCAGGCCAACACGCACAATCCGACCTGAACCACGCCGTGCCATCGGAAGACCAGCAGCGTCGCCAGCAGCACGGGCGCCAAGGCCACCAGCACGTCGATCATCATGCCGCGCGTGTGGAACGCCGTTTGGGCCAGGTGCGGCGACGGAGCAACGTGAAGCGCCGGGGCGCGGTCGGGAGTGGTCGCGGAATCTGTCATGGGGATTATCGTCCTCGCCCTCTACTTCTTGCTCTTTTTCACCTTGCCGAGTCGAAGCAACTGCACGAGCGGCAGACTGGCCGGGCAGACGTAGGCGCAACTGCCGCATTCCATGCACGCCGTGATGTGATACGTGTCGAGCAACTCCACGTTGTCGGCACGAACCGCCTGGGCCAGTTTGGCCGGAACCAGGTTCATCGGGCAAACCTGCACGCACCGCCCGCAACGAACGCAGGCCGTTTCGCGGGCCTGCTCGATCTCGCAGCGCGTCATCGCCGTGATGCCGCTGGTTCCCTTGGTCACCGGCGACCGAAGGTCGGAAATGCTGAAGCCCATCATCGGCCCGCCGGCGAC
>DOEZ01000394.1 GCA_003532715.1 Planctomycetaceae bacterium | reverse complement strand
GGCGGGGAGGCGCCGGGTGGTGGTCGAGTGTTTGTCGGGTTTCGCCCCGAAAAGGAGTGGGAACCGCCCCAGTGGCGGTGGGAACAGGAGAAGTTAAGATGGGATCCGTGCTCCGAAGGGCGCTCACGGTGCTGGCTGTGTGCGCTGTTGTTTTCTCGGCCGGCCGCGCGGCGGCGACCGTGCCCTACCTCGAAAAAATCTGGGACATTCCCGACTACACCCAGACCGATTCGGCCTACGGCGGATTTCCCGATGAATCCGGTGTCTTGCACGGAGGCTACTTCTGTGGGCCGACCTCGACATCGAATTCGGTAATGTGGCTGGCCAACAACGGCTGGTCGAACCTGGCGCCGCTCACCGCGGATCGCAAGAAGGATCAGCACGACCTGGTCGAGACGATCGCCTCGAGCGAGTACATGGACGCCTATGAGTACGATGGAGTCGATCCGACTCGACTCGCCAACGGGCTGTCGAAGTACATTCATGACCGTGGCTATGAGTACAGCCGATTCGAATGGCAAGGATGGCGCTCGGTGCCCAGCCAGTTCAAGAAGGGCACGATACCCAACCTCGACTGGATGCGGGCCGGCATCGAGGGCCCCAATACGATCCAGTTGTGGAGCGTCGGGTGGTACAACTACAACGCCGCGACGGACGAGTACAGTCGCGACGGCGGCCATTGGGTGACCATGGTCGGGCACAGCTCCAACGGAACGGCCTATGACCCCAACTATTTCGTCATTCACGATCCGGCCCCCCGTTGCGGCATGGGCTTCGCCAACAACTATGTCAAGGCGACGCCGTTGGCCAGTGGCAAGCTCAAGAACTCAAGCGTGAATCTCACCGGGCAGTACCAGTTAAGCGGCTGGCCGATCAATTCCGTCGGCACGCTCGCGATTCTCGACGGAGTGTTTGTCGTCGAGATGGTGCCGGCGGTCAATCAGCCGCCGGTCGCCTTGAACGATTCCCACACCTTGTCCGAGGACTCGCCGTTGGCCGTTTCGAGCCTTCAAGGCGTTCTGGCCAACGACACCGATTTCGAGGAGTCGGCGCTGCAGGCCCTCCTCCTGTCCGGCCCGTCGCACGGCAGCCTCGACCTGGGCAGCCTGGGGTTGTTCACGTACACGCCGAATCAGGACTATTACGGAACCGACAGTTTCACGTATCGGGCGTTTGACGGCGAGTTGTACTCGAACCCGGCAACCGTGAATCTTTCGATCGCTTCGGTCAATGATCCGGCGATCGCCGCGGACGACTACTATTCGATGGACATGGGCAGCGTTCTGACCAAATATGCGCGTGAGGGCATCTTGATCAACGACACGGATCCCGACAACACCGACCATGATCCGACCGTGCAGAATACGTTGACGACTCACATCGATTCGAATCCCGCTCATGGAAGCCTGGTTCTGGGGTCGAATGGATGGTTCACGTACACACCAGGGGCCGAGTTCGTCGGGACCGACAGCTTCACGTATCGAGTGTTCGACAAGACCGACTGGTCGAACGTGGCCACCGTGTGGGTCGAAGTGCTGAGCCGAATCGCCGGCGACGCCAATCGCGACGGCGTGGTCAACGAGGCGGACATGACCCTCTTGGCGACCAACTGGGGCAAGACGGGCATGAGTTGGGCGACGGGGGATTTCGATGGCGACGGCAAGGTCGGCGCCACCGACGCATCGATCCTGGCCGCCAATTGGGGACAAACCCGGTCGGGCGAATCGACCCCGACGGCCGTGCCCGAGCCGGCGACAGCGTTTCAGATTCTGCTTCTCGCGATTCTCGCGGTGATGGGCCGCGTGCGTCGCAACTTGGCACGCTGAATTGCCGCGGCCGATGCGGGGGCTGTAGAAGCGCGGAATACTAGCCCGAATTATTCACGTAGGGTGGGTCGAGGTCGCGGCAGTTTTTGGTGGGGCGATGCAAACCGCCTATCATCGATTTGCGCGCTGTCGCCATGAATAACGCAGAACGAGCGATCGAAGCCCCACCAGAACCAAGGTTTGCATCGCCCCATCTACATGTTGGCGACTAATTCCAGCTAGCCCGAAGCGCACGCGAGGATCCTGAAACGAGTTATCCTCGCTTGCGCTTCGGGCTAGTATGCGCTCGTGAATAATCCGGGCTAGCGTGGCTGGGGCGGACGGAAGGACGCATCGAACTGCGACCGAAACGTGCGATTCTCGGGCGAAGCGACTGCCAGATGAGCCCAGCGTCGTTCCAGCTTGGCCAGTTCTCCGTCGAGCCAACGGCTGAATCGGGCAAACGAGCGGATCTTGCACTGTACCGCGGTGGGACAATGGTCGCCACTGTCCCAATCATCTTGTCGGCCGAATCGGTTCGTGTTCATGTCGACCTCCCTCCGCACGCGGCGTTCTGTTCGAGGCTCGTTGTGGGCATGTGCTCGCGGCGCGCCGCCGAAATCGTCAAACGCCCGATCCCGGCAAGCTCGCGGTCGCTCATGTTCCAGCCGAATCTCAATCCCATCGCCCTTGATCCTCTTTCCTCGCGTGCCTCGCGGCTCCGCTTGGCTCCGGCCCGTTGGTCCCAATCGTCTGGCACTGTCGTTGGAATGCGGCCCGCCTCGTGGAAGGCCGCCCTCGGGGTTATTCGTCGTCCGTCGAGCCGCCTTGGCTTCCCGACGGTGAAATCCATCCTCCTTACGTAAGACGCGCGTCATTGGTTCAGGTTCGCTGGATTGGTCGCGAGATTTTGCACCGGACAATCTTGCCGGTTGCCGGACCACGGTGTTTGGTCGCGCACCGCTGCCCGGGGTGGCCGTTTCGGCTGCGTCCGGCTCGCGCGTCGCGAAGTCGATGGACTGGCACGAAAAGGGTCGTCCAGACCGACCCGCGTCCGAAACCTACTGTTCCGAAAAGACGAGCAAGACGTGCCGAAACGTGATGGTCTCGCCACACCGGATTCATTATACGGCGGGGGTGTTTTCGGCAATCGAACAAATCAAACAAAAAGGGCCGCGGCGCAACGAAAACCCGCCGTAATTCGGGAATTACGGCGGGCGTAAGGGGTCGAAATTCTTCTCCGGACGAAACGGACATCCTTTCGTGTCAAGAGACGGCCGTCACGGCGGTTACTCCTTCTTGGGACGGTCCTTCTTCTGGCGATCCTGGCGGAACGCGGCCTTGATCTCGTCGGGCGTCACGAAGCCGTCCGAATCGGCGTCGATCTTGTCGAAACGCGCCTTCAGATGCTCCGGCGCCTCGTCGCGGCTGAGCTTGCCGTCGCCGTCCTTGTCGGCCTTCTTGAAGCGTTCGGCCATGGCCGCCTCGATCTTCTCGCGATCGATTTTGGCCGGCTTGGCGACCGGCTTGGCCATCAGCTTCTTCGCGACGTCGGGTCGACCTTGGAAATGCCGAAGCTTCATAACATCGACCTTCATCAGCCGCCCCTTCACGTCCGGTCCACCGAGACCGGGTTTCGGCATCGGCGGACGAACCGCTTTCGGACCGCCGCGAGGACCGTCAATCGCGTGGAACTTCATCGACGGAGCGCCTCGCATCGGACCTCGGCCGGGAGCCATGAACTCGGGGCGAACTCGGTCGGGACCACCCATTGCGGGACCTTTCGGGCCGGGTAGGCCAGGACCGACCAACTCCGGACGCATCTCGCCGCCGTTAAACTCGTACATGGCCAGGTGGTACATGGCCAGATGGTACGCCGCCGGACGATTCGAGCCCTTTCCGGCCGGAGCGGCCATCGACGCCATGTGACGGCGACCAGGCCCCATCGGGCCGCCCGGCCCCACGGGGCCGCGCATCGCACGGTGGTCTCCCCTGTCGGGACGGCCTTGCATCGCCATGTGCCCGGGACCATGCCCGGATCGGGGACCACGATCGGCGAAGCCGCGGAAGTCTCGCTTGCCTCGCCCCGCCATCGACGGACCGCGACGAGCGTCGCGACGTGGGTCGCCCTTGCCCCGATCGCCCATTGCCGGTCGGTGTTCGCCCATCGCCGGGCGACGTTCGCCACCGTCTCGTCGCCCCATTTTCGCGTGGATACGCTCCATTCCCTTCGTGAATTCCTCGATACTCAATTGCTTGTCGCCATCGGCGTCGAGACGCTTGAAGAGTTCCTCCGGGCTGGGCATTTCAACGCGAGCGGGCCGGTCGGAACGCTGCGGCTCGCGACGTGCCTCTCGCGCCG